>NZ_LT607563.1:188042-212579 GCF_900095275.1 Pseudomonas sp. UMAB-40 | reverse complement strand
ACTACGCCGGAAGTGGGGCGAATTATAGACTTCCAGAATCTGCCGTCAACACCTATTTATGCTTTTCTTGCAGAAGGTGCCTTTTTGGCTATTAAACGCGGAAGTCGACGGGCCACAGGCGGGATGCGCAACACTAATAGCAGCGCACCTATAGAAGCATAGATAGCCCATTCCTTAAGATCGGCACGAACGATCCACAACATATGCAGCAATCCAAGCCCGAGAATGACATACGCCAACCGATGCAGCTTCTTCCAACGAACACCCAGCCGTCGCTGACTGTAACGATTAGAAGTCACCGCCAATGCCAATAAACAGAGAAACCCCAACGTCCCGACAATGATGTACGGCCGTTTGCGCAACTCGACACCCAGCTGAGACCAATCAAATCCAAGAATGAACGCCGTGTAGCCGCTCAGATGCAGAACCACATAAGCGAAACACCACAACCCCAGCTGTCGGCGCACAGCAATCCACCCCGCCCAACCGGTGAGCTTCTGCAGAGGCGTCATGCTTAACGTTATCAGCAGCAGGATAAGTGTCCCCAGCCCCAGACGATCAACCAGCACCTTGCCCGGATCAGGACCTAAAACATCCTGCCAGGCCTGATACAACCAAAACAGCGGCCAGACCGCAGCCGCTATAAAGACGCTAATTCGCCAAAACGGATAACGCATCAGTAGTTCTTCCGCAGATCGAGCCCTGTATAGAGAGAAGCGACTTCATCCGAGTAGCCGTTGAACATTTGCGTGTCCCGAACATTGGGCTTGAACAGGCCGCTCGGCAAACGACGCTCCCGCGCCTGGGTCCAGCGCGGGTGATCGACTGTCGGGTTCACGTTGGCGTAGAAGCCGTATTCATCCGCGGCAATGCTCTGCCAAGTGGTTTTTGGTTGTTCGCTGACCAGACTGATCCGCACGATGGATTTGACGCTCTTGAAGCCGTACTTCCAGGGCACCACCAAACGCAATGGCGCCCCGTTCTGATTCGGCAGTTCACGCCCATACATGCCCACCGCAAGAATGGCCAACGGATTCATCGCCTCATCCAGGCGCAAACCCTCTACATAGGGCCACTCGATCAAGGCAAAACCAGAGCGCTGCCCAGGCATGCTCTTGGGATCCTGCAGCGTTTCGAAGCGGATGAACTTGGCCTTCGCTGTCGGCTCGACCTGCTTCAGCAACGCCGAGAGCGGAAAACCAATCCAGGGAATAACCATCGACCAGGCCTCAACACAGCGAAGACGATAAATCCGCTCCTCCAGCTGATAAGGCTTCATGAAATCTTCCAGCGCATACCGCCCCGGCTTACCCACCTCTCCATCCACCACCACGGTCCAAGGCTCAGTCTTCAGCGAGCCGCCATTGGCGGCAGGGTCGCCTTTATCAGTGCCGAACTCGTAGAAGTTGTTGTAGTGGGTCGCATCCTTGAAGGGCGTGATCGCCTCATCCTTGACGTTGACTGCCCCCCATTTAGTAGAAGGAAGCTTTTCGGCAAACCAGGAAGGCGCCTTCCCAGGTTCGACATCTGCGTAACGAGCGGCTTCGTCAGCACTGGCCCAGCGCGGCAGACTGCTCACCGCCAGACCGGCAACGGCTGCACCCAGCAAATTGCGTCGAGAAAGGTAGAAGGATTCAGGCGTGACATCCGACTCATGGCAGTCAGACGCTTTGGGGACTTTGATCAGCATGGCAACTCCGCAGCATTGGAGGACAGATGCACCAATAGACTGCGGAGTATGAGGGAAATTACATCACTCGGCGTTTTTGTGCCGACGAAGATGCAACAGGTATTGCACCGGACCAGACGCCGCGTAAGCGAGGAAAACCAGCAGCAGAATGCGCGGCGGATCACTGAAGACCACGGCAAACACCAGCACTACCGCGAGGATCGCGACAAAAGGTACGCGCCCCTTCAAGTCCAGCTCCTTGAAGCTGTTGTACTTGATGTTGCTGACCATCAGCATGCCGGCGGCGGCCACCATCAGCGCAACCAGGAACGACATCTTGGACCCCTGAATGCCGTAATCGCTGAACGCCCAGACAATCCCCGCGACAACTCCCGCAGCAGCCGGACTGGCCAGACCGATGAAGTAGCGTTTATCCGCAGTGCCGACTTGCGTATTGAAGCGCGCCAGGCGCAACGCTGCACCCGCGACATAGATGAAGGCAACCATCCAGCCGACCTTGCCCATGTCGCCCAAGGCCCAGCCAAACGCCAGCAATGCCGGCGCGACACCAAAGGCGACCATGTCCGACAGCGAATCGTACTCGGCGCCGAAGGCACTCTGGGTATTGGTCATGCGGGCAACGCGGCCATCAAGGCCGTCGAGCACCATAGCGACGAAAATCGCAATCGCGGCAAACGCGAAATACTTGCTCGCGCCAATTGAATCACCGGCACTCAAGGCACTCTGGGCGCTCATCGAACTGATGATGGAATAAAACCCTGCGAACAGGTTCGCGGTGGTGAACAGATTCGGCAGAAGATAGATACCACGATGCCGGACTTTACGACCTTCAGCGTCATGCCCTTCTTCGATGTGTTCATCGATGGGCAGCAGGCTTTCGGCGTCAGAAGCCTTGTTTGGCTCTTCGGGACGTTCGCTCATGGACATTACCTTGCAACGGGGTGGAAAGTTTCGACAGGTGTCTGGGACGACGGTTCGGCCGCAAACGATGCAGCTTTATACCAGAACCGGTCACCCAAACGAAAAAACGCGGCCTAAGCCGCGTTTTTTTGTACAAGTGCGCGACTTAGTTTTTAGCTTTGTCGACGATCTTGTTGGCACCGATCCACGGCATCATGGAGCGCAGTTGCTCGCCGATGATTTCGATACCGTGAGCGGCGTTGTTACGACGCTTGGCGGTCATCGAAGGATAGCCGGTCGCGCCTTCGCTGATGAACATCTTGGCGTATTCGCCGTCCTGAATACGTTTCAGGGCGTTGCGCATGGCTTGACGGGACTCGGCGTTGATCACTTCCGGACCGGTCACGTACTCGCCGTATTCAGCGTTGTTGGAGATCGAGTAGTTCATGTTGGCGATACCGCCTTCGTACATGAGGTCAACGATCAGCTTCAGTTCGTGCAGGCATTCGAAGTAGGCCATTTCCGGCGCGTAGCCAGCTTCAACCAGGGTTTCGAAACCGGCTTTGACCAGCTCAACGGTACCGCCGCACAGCACGGCTTGTTCGCCGAACAGGTCGGTTTCGGTCTCGTCCTTGAAGGTGGTTTCGATGATGCCGGTACGACCGCCACCGACGCCTGCGGCGTAGGACAGTGCAACGTTTTTAGCGTTGCCCGAAGCATCCTGATAGATAGCGATCAGGTCAGGGATACCGCCGCCTTTGACGAACTCGGAACGCACGGTGTGGCCCGGTGCTTTCGGCGCGATCATGATCACGTCGAGGTCAGCGCGCGGAACAACCTGGTTGTAGTGGATCGCGAAGCCGTGGGAGAAGGCCAGGGTGGCGCCTTTCTTGATGTTCGGCTCGATTTCGTTCTTGTACAGGGCAGACTGGAACTCGTCCGGGGTCAGGATCATGACCAGGTCGGCAGCCGCAACAGCGGAAGCAACGTCGGTCACTTTCAGGCCGTGAGCTTCGGCTTTGGCAACAGTGGCCGAACCTTTGCGCAGACCGACAGTTACGTCAACGCCGGAGTCTTTCAGGTTGCACGCTTGAGCGTGGCCCTGGGAACCGTAACCGATGATGGCAACTTTCTTGCCCTGGATGATCGACAGGTCGCAGTCTTTTTCGTAATAAACTTTCATGAAATTCCCCTATATATCCAGGCCGTTCAGGCCGTTCGCTAATTTGGTTTAGATGCTGAGTACTTTGTCGCCGCGAGCGATACCGGTTACGCCGCTACGGACGGTTTCCAGGATCGAGGCGGTGCCGATGGACTGAATGAAGCTGTCGAGCTTGTCGCTGGTACCGGTCAGTTGAACGGTATACACGCTGGCGCTGACATCGACGATCTGCCCACGGTAAATATCGGTAGTGCGCTTGATCTCGGCGCGCTGGGCGCCGGTGGCCTTGACCTTGACCAGCATCAGTTCGCGCTCGATGTGAGCACTTTCCGACAGGTCGACCAGTTTGACCACTTCGATCAGCTTGTTCAGGTTCTTGGTGATCTGCTCGATGATTTCATCGTGACCGACAGTGGTCAGCGTCAGACGCGACAAGGTCGGGTCTTCGGTAGGGGCCACGGTCAGGCTTTCGATGTTGTAGTTGCGCTGCGAGAACAGGCCGACTACACGAGACAGAGCGCCGGGTTCGTTTTCCAGAAGCAGGGAAATAATATGTCGCATGATTAAGTACGCTCCGTCTTGCTCAGCCACATATCGCGCATGGAGCCGTCTTTGATCTGCATCGGGTAGACGTGCTCAGCGGCGTCGACCTTGATGTCGATGAACACCAGACGATCCTTCATCGCGAAGGCTTGCTCCATCATCGGCTTCAAATCCTTCAAGTCCGTGATGCGCATGCCGACGTGACCGTAGGCTTCAGCCAACTTGACGAAGTCCGGCAACGATTCCATGTAGGAGTGCGAGTGACGCGCACCGTAGCTCATGTCCTGCCACTGACGGACCATGCCGAGCACGCCGTTGTTGAGCAGGATGATCTTTACCGGCAGGTCATGTTGCAGGCAAGTGGACAGCTCCTGGATGTTCATCTGGATGCTGCCTTCACCGGTCACGCAAGCCACGTCCGCTTCCGGGAAGCTCAGTTTCACGCCCATTGCTGCCGGGAAACCGAAGCCCATCGTGCCCAGGCCGCCGGAGTTGATCCAGCGATTAGGCTTGTTGAAGCGGTAGTACTGAGCCGCGAACATCTGGTGCTGACCCACGTCGGACGCAATGTAGGCATCGCCCTTGGTCACTTCGTGCAGGGTTTCGATAACGGTTTGCGGCTTGATGATGCTGCCGTCCCCTTTGTTGTAAGGGAACATGTCGCGATCACCGCGCCACTCTTCAACCTGTTTCCACCAGGCAGCCACCGAGTCCTTGTTCGGGGTCTCGCCGATTTCTTTGAAGGTAGCGACCATTTCGGTCAGTACGCTTTCCACCGGGCCTACGATAGGAACGTCGGCCTTGATGGTTTTGGAGATCGAAGCCGGGTCGATGTCGATGTGGATGATCTTGGCGCTTGGGCAGAACTTCGATGCACCGTTGATAACACGGTCATCGAAACGCGCGCCCACGGCCATGATCACGTCCGCATGGTGCATCGCCAGGTTGGCGGTGTAGCTGCCGTGCATACCGAGCATGCCGAGGAACTGACGGTCGCTGCCCGGATAGGCGCCGAGGCCCATCAAGGTATTGGTGACCGGCACGTTCAGCAGTTGCGCCAGTTCGGTCAACGGCGCGGAGCCGTTGCCCAGAATGACGCCGCCGCCGGCATAGATGATCGGCCGCTTGGCCGCCAACAGCATTTCCACCGCTTTGCGGATCTGGCCCGAGTGGCCACGAACCGCCGGGCTGTAGGAGCGCAGCTTGGCTTTTTTCGGGAAGATGTATTCGAACTTCTCGGCCGGGTTGGTCATGTCTTTCGGGATGTCGACAACGACAGGACCAGGACGACCGGATTGCGCGAGGTAGAACGCCTTTTTCATGATCTCCGGGATTTCCGAAGCATGCTTGATCATGAAACTGTGTTTCACGATCGGCCGGGAGATACCGATCATGTCGGTTTCCTGGAAGGCATCGGTACCGACCATGGTGCTAGGCACCTGGGCGGTCAGGATCACCATCGGAATCGAGTCCATGTACGCCGTAGCAATACCGGTAATGACGTTGGTCGCGCCGGGACCGGAGGTCACCAGTACGACGCCGGCCTTGCCGGTGGCGCGCGCATAGCCATCCGCCATGTGAGTGGCAGCCTGCTCATGACGAACGAGAATATGTTGAACGGCTGGTTCTTTGAACAGCGCGTCATAGATATGCAATGCGGCACCACCTGGGTACCCATAGATATATTTAACGCCTTCGTCACGCAAAAAGCGGACGAGCATCTCACCGCCAGATAAAAGCTCCACGTTGTTCACCTCTAAAACGCCAGAATACCGCCCACATAAACGGGGACGGGTCTTAATAGGTTTACTTCTCAGCAGAGCATGAGCGACGGTGGTCGCCGACTACGTCAGCACTGACTGAGCAAGTATTGGGATCGTCCCAAGTGTTGCGGGCCTTTCCCACCCAGCGCGAGGTAACGCGTTGCGGGTGTAACAGGTCGGCGCGGATGTGCGCCTCATGATCTGCTGAGTGGGCCTGCTTCTGGCAGTCCCTCTACAGCGGACTTTGGATTCTTCTGTTTCGTCCTCTGCAAGTCAAGCCGTCTATGTGCTTTATTGAAGTAAGCACATGAGAAAGCAAGAAAAAACCGCTAAACCGCAACTGTGTTAGCTTCAATTGCGCAACTCTGGCAAGGAAATGGCATGCGAACGTTCTTCATGGTCACTTTGCTGATCAGCCCATTGTGTGTGGCCGGTCAGATCTATAAATGGGTCGACGCCCAAGGCGTGACCCACTTCGACGCGCAACCGCCGCAAGGCCAGGAGGCCACCACCGTGGTGACGCCCTCCCCGCCTGCCGGCAAACCCGCTGCACCAACGCGCAGCACGGCGATTGGCGATCAACAGGCCATCGACAACACAGTGAAAAAGCAGGTCGCCGAGCAGCAAGCCCAGCTAAAGGTGTTCTGCGAGCAGGCGCGAACAAACCTGGCCCAGCTGCAGAACAATCCGCGATTGCGCGAGGAAGTCGACGGTGAGATGCGCCGTCTCAATGACGAGCAGCGTCAGGAACGCATTACCGAAGCACAAAAACAGATTGGGGATAACTGCCAGTAGGCACTGGCAGTATCCGGTTCAGCGAGAGGCGGTGATCAGTAGGTCGAACTCTTTGAGCAAGACCTGCAAATAGCGATCCTTGCCCTGAACATTGCGGGCGGCGAAGACCATTTCGGCCATCTCCTGAATCCCTGATGCGTTGGGCAGCGGCAAATCCTGTTCGAGGATGACCTTCATCTTCGGCAGGAAGATCCATTGCAGCCACTGCTCGAAATCCAGCGTATCGACCGAAAAAGGTTCGACGCTGGATAACGCTTCAGCGGAGGGCGCAACTTCATCCCACCATCCCTGAACCCGTAGCTCACGCTCGATCAACAGCAGTTGCTCGGCAATCTTGGGGAAGCGTGCATCCATCACGATACAACCTTGGCCTTCTGACGGGCCAGCGCCGCACCTGCGGAATCACCCTGTTTCTCACGCGCCTGGGCGATCAATTCCCACAGGCTGGCCTGAAGCGCCGGACGACCATTGGCGAACGTCAGGCCACGACGGGCGAACTGTTCAGCCTGTGGTGCATCGCCTTGGGCCATGCGCACCTGAGCCAGACGATAAAGCACTTGCGGCTCACGCGGTGCAACACGCTGGGCACGCTCGAGACTGGAGGATGCACCGTTGAGATCACCGCTGGCCTGTTGCTGTTGAGCGGTGGTCAACAATGCCAGTACCGGGCCATCCAGCTGTTCATCGGCAGACAAGCCGCCGGAGCTCGCCGAAGGAATCCCGCTCGGCGTCGACGGCATGCTGTAGCTGCCCTGATTGATCGGTGCCGACTGTACCGGCGAGGTGTCGATCGGCCCCGGGGTAATCGGGCCAGGCGTAATCGGACCGGTGCTGATCGGTGCCGAGGCCACTGCTCCGCCACCCGGCACCATCACGACGACACCCGTGTCGCCTTGTGGAATCGCCTGAGCCTGGGCTTGCACAGGACGTTTAGTCGTCGTCTGACGGAAACCGCCATTTGCCGACACTCGCTCACTGTTGGAGACAGCACTGCCAGAGTCCACAACCGGAATCGAACCGCGTTGTACGGAGGAACAACCGCTGAGCAAAGCCACGGCGGTAACCGCTGGAATCAACCACTTGTTCACTTGAAACCCTCTTTGCTTAATTCATCCAGCCCTTGACCCAATCCATCACCGTTTCGCCGGATGCGGGACTGTCGCCACCGCAAGCAGCGCCGGGAGGCGGTTCGCTGCCGCGAATATACGGCATCTGCACGGCACCTGGGCAGCTGCCTTCGGAACCTTGCCCGGTCCGCGAATCGACCCAGGCCTGAACAATATTGTCCGGCTGCGGCATGTCCAGCGGCAGCGGATCGGCCTTGCGCATGAAACTGGTCCAGACCTGCAGCGCACCGGTTGCACCGGTGAACGGCGTCTTGCCGTTGTCATCGCGACCCAGCCACACCACCGCCAGCAAATCCTGGCTGAAACCGGCGAACCAGCTGTCTCGCGAGTCGTTACTGGTGCCGGTTTTACCCGCCAAAGTCAGGGTTTTCGGCAGCACGTTATAAACCGAACTGCCCGTACCTTCACGCATGACTCGTTGCATGGCGCTCTGGATCAGGTAAATGGAGGCTGGGTCGAAACGCTGCTCAATCTGGAACGGATAACGCTTGAGCGGCTCGCCTTCGGCGGTCAGTACGCTACGAATCCCACGCATCGGCGTATTGAAACCACCGTTGGCCAGCGTCTGGTACATGGTCGCCACTTCGATCGGCGTCAAACCACCGGCCCCCAGCAACATCGAAGGGAACGCCGGGAACTCGCGACTGACACCCAGGCGTGCCAATGTCTTCAGGACATTCGGCACGCCCACCGCCAACCCGAGACGCGCCGTCGACAGGTTGTAGGAATGGGCCAGGCCCTGGTACAGGAAAACCGTACCGTGGGAACGGCGATCGTAGTTCTGGGGTTTCCAGACCTGACCGTCCGCGCCTTTGACCGAGAAGGATTCGTCCGACAGCCAACTGGTCAGCGTGTACTGGCTCGGTTTCTCAAGGGCTGTCAGATAAACCGCAGGCTTGATCAACGAACCGATCGGTCGCACCGCATCCAGCGCCCGGTTGAAGCCGGCAAAACTCGCCTGACGGCTGCCGATCATGGCCTGGACTTCACCGGTTTCCGGGTTGGTCACGACCATCGCCGCCTCAACCTCATCGGAACCCTTGCGTCCGGACAAGCGTTTAAAGGTGTCGTTGACCGACGCCTCGGCTTTCATCTGCAGGATCGGGTCGAAACTGGTGAAGATCCGCAGGCCTTCTTCGGTCAAGTCTTCGTCGCGATAGTCTTCGCGCAGCTGACGTTTAACCAGGTCGAGGAAGCCCGGGAATGAACTGTCCGCCAGCTTGCCGCGCGTCGTCACACCCAGTGGCATATTCTTCGCCGCTGCGACCTGCTCGGCGGTGGCGACGCCTTGCTGCTCAAGCACATCGAGCACCAGATTACGCCGCTCCAGCGCCCGCTCCGGGTTGCGACGCGGATTGTAATAGGACGGCCCCTTGACCATCCCCACCAGCAAGGCGACTTGATGCAGTTTCAGCTCGGACAATGGCTGCCCGAAAAAGAACTGGCTGGCCAGGCCGAAACCGTGCACCGCGCGCTGGCCATCCTGACCGACAAACACTTCATTGAGGTACGCCTCAAGAATTTCCCGTTTGTCGTAATGCAGCTCAAGCAGCATCGCCATCATGGCTTCGGTGAGTTTGCGGGTCAGGCTGCGTTCGCTGGTCAGGTAGAAATTCTTCACCAACTGCTGGGTCAGCGTACTGCCGCCCTGGGTCATCTTGCCGCCGGAGGTGTTGACCCACACGGCGCGGGCAATCGACTTGGGCGACACGCCCCAGTGGCTATAGAAATCCCGGTCTTCCACGGCGACCAGGGTTTCCAGCAGGTACGGCGGGACCTGATCGATTTTGATCAGAATGCGATCTTCGAGGTTTTTCGGGTAAATGCCGCCGATCAGCAGAGGCTCCAGGCGCACGACGGAAAGCTTCGAACCGTTGGTCGCCGAAAGGTCAGCCACGTAATCGCCGGAAAAACGCACGCGCACCGGCTGAGCCTTTTCCAGGCCTTCATAGAACTGGAAGCCACGGGTATTCAAGTCGACGGTGTTGCCGTTGACCGCAGCAGCGCCGGGGCCGTTGCTCACGGCTTCGCGGCGATAGCCCAAGGCATCGAGCTCGGTGAGGAAGTCTTCCTTGCTCAGTTTCTGACCAGTGAACAGTTCGAGCGGGCGCGCATACACCTTGGCCGGGATGGTCCAGCGCTTGCCGGAGAACTTCTCCTGGACCACGGCGTCGAGGTAAACCGCGAACCCGGCGAGCACCACGAGGCCGACCAGACTGAGTTTAAGGGCCCAGCCCAGCCAGGGGCTCAAGCCCCTGGAAGGTGGTTTTTTGGGGGTACGGGGGGATCGAGTACGAGTCATGGCGGCGGATTATACGCACTTTATTCATACTCAACAGGCGCCCTCCGAGGTTTGCGTCAGGCGGACTTGCAGCCATAATGGCGGCCGTGAATTTTCCCCAGACTCTGAAGGATCGCCTGTGAGCCAGTCCCTGATCGCCGCCCTGCAAAACCCGGCCCTCTACCCGCATCCTGTCGACGGGTTCCAGGTCATCGAGACCCATATTTCCTGGGTCATTCTCACCGGCCCCTTTGCTTATAAAGTGAAGAAGCCAGTGAATTTCGGCTTCCTCGACTTCACCAGCCTCGACGCTCGCGAGCATTTCTGCGGCGAAGAGCTGCGCCTTAACCAGCGCCTGACCAACGATTTGTATTTGGAAGTGTTGCCGATCACCGGCAGCGAAGCGGCGCCACAACTGGGCGGCGAAGGTCCGGTTGTCGATTTCGCGCTGAAAATGCGTCAATTCCCACAAAGCCAGTTGCTCAGCACCCTGCAAGCCAATGGCGAGTTGACCACCGCGCACATCGACGAGATGGCCGCACAGATCGCCCAATTCCACCTCACTGCACCCAAAGTGCCTGGCGAACACGAAGCCGGCACCCCGGACAGCGTGATGGCACCGGTACGCCAGAACTTCGAACAGATCCGCCCGTTCCTCAGCGACAAGGCCGATCTGCTGCAACTTGATGCGTTGCAAGCCTGGGCCGAAAGCAGCTTCGAACGCCTCAAGCCGCTGTTTGCCCAGCGTAAGGCTGAAGGCTTCATCCGCGAATGCCACGGCGACATCCACTTGGGCAACGCCACCGTGATCGACGGCAAGGTCGTAATCTTCGACTGCATCGAGTTCAACGAACCGTTCCGCTTCACCGACGTTTATGCCGACACCGGTTTCCTGGCCATGGACCTGGAAGATCGCGGCCTGAAAAGCCTGGCGCGCCGTTTCATCAGCCAGTACCTGGAACTGACCGGTGACTATCAGGGCCTTGAGCTGCTGAACTTCTATAAGGCCTACCGCGCACTGGTTCGCGCCAAGGTCAGCCTGTTCAGCATGCCGGCCGAGGCCGACCCGGTGCAGCGCGCCACCACCCTGCGTCAGTACCGCAACTACGCCAACCTGGCGGAAAGCTACAGCACCATTCCTTCGCGCTTCATGGCGATTACCCATGGCGTTTCCGCTGTCGGCAAGAGCCATGTCGCCATGCGCCTGGTGGAAGCGCTGGGCGCCATTCGCCTGCGTTCGGATGTTGAACGCAAGCGCCTGTTCGGCGAGCAAACCGTACCGAATGACCCGCAGGCCGGCATTTATAGTGCCGATGCGAGCGCCGCCACCTACAGCCGACTGCATGAGATTGCTGCGGTCATCCTGCGCGCCGGTTTCCCGGTGGTCATCGATGCGACTTACCTCAAGCGCGACCAGCGCGATGGCGCGGCGAAAATCGCCGAAGCCACCGGGGCACCGTTCCTGATCCTCGATTGCAATGCACCACAGGCAGTCATCGAGAGCTGGCTGGCCTTGCGTCAGGCAGACCAGAAGGATCCGTCCGACGCCAACCTCGCCGTTATCGCCGCCCAGCAAGCCAGCCGCGAAGCGCTGACGCCTGCCGAGATTCTTTGCAGCAAACGCGTCCAGACCAACGAAAGCGGGACGCTCGACACCGTTGTTGCGCAGATTCGCCAGCGAATGCCAGGCCTGTAAAAACTATTTCAGCCGTGAAGCCATCGCCGGCTTCACGGCTGCCAAATAGTGGCACTATACTGGCGTCATAAAACCATCAGGTGATGCGACATGAGCCAGCCGAAACTTCTCGACACCCCGCTTTATGCCTTGCTGCACAAAGACGACATCGCAGGCTTCAATGCCGAACGCGCCAGTCATGCCTCTGTCGACATGGTCGGCGGCGATTTCCGTGGCCTGGACCTGCGTGAACTGAACGCCGATGGCGTCGATTTCACCGACGCCTATTTTCGCTCCGCGGATTTGCGCGGCATCGACTTCCGCAACTCCTGCCTGGAAGGCGCGAGCCTGGCTCACGCACAGATCTCCGGCGCCTACTTTCCGCCAGAACTGAGTGCTGACGAGATCCTGATGTCGATGAATTTCGGTACTCGCCTGCGTTATCGCACCCGCTAAAAACGACGTTCTGCCTGACAAGTCCAGCGCCCCCGCTTCGCGCTGGGCGCTGGATTTTTTTTGTCGGGAAAGTTGATTCCTCCGCGCTTCCTCCTACTGCTCCCGCAGACCTTCACGCAGTTACTTGAGTCTTCCTCTTAGAAGCTTTTGCGTCGAAACCGACCAAACAATCACGCTTTTCCTACTGATGGCTACACTCCTGAGAGGCTCGCCCACGCACCGTTCGGCCGTCGCAAGGAGGCTTGATGAATGATGAACTGCAACACCTGAAGAATCTTGGCAAGACGTCGGCACAGTGGCTGCATGCCGTGGGCATCCACAGTGCGTCGGACTTGCGTCGCCTCGGGGCGGTGGATGCTTATCGAGCCGTGCGCACGCGCGGGTTCCGGGCGTCCAAGGTGTTGTTGTATGCGATCGAAGGCGCGCTGATGGATGTGCACTGGAACGACATACCAGCCGATCGCAAAGAAGCCTTGAACAAACAATTGGAAGCCATCTCGTCCCGCCATAAGAATTGAACAGGCGTGTTTCACCTCAGGATTACCACCTGGGGCCCAACGATTACGGGGCTTTCCCGCCAGAAGACAGGGGATTTCAAAGAAATCAAAAAACAGCGGTTGACTTGGTAATGAGAATCGCTATGATTATCACAACTGGTCGCGAGACTGGTCGATATTTGAAAAGCCCTTGGTTCGGACTCTCAGATATCTCCTCATCAGGCTAATCACGGTTATTTGACCCGGCTCTTGCCGGGTCTTTTTTTGTCTGTGGAAAAGTCGCCCGTTTACTTCCCGAACTGCTTACGCATTTGCGCACAGTAATCCTGAGCCGGCGTGGCAGCCGTGTACCAGACGTAATCAGCCATGGCCGACGTGACCTCACCACCCTGCTCCGCCAGCATCAACACCGCCGGTGCTTCAGGCTCGCCAAGATCGAGCACATGGATCGGCACGCCAACATCCTTGCGCGCATGGTAAGCGCCGGCAAACAGCAGCGAAGGCGTCGGTGCCGACAGCAAGCGCTCGGCCATCCGCCGATCACGTTGCTGCTGGACCGCCAGCATCGCGGGCATTTGCGAGGTGGGCAGCAGGCCGCAATGGGAGTCGTTGATCTGCGCCAGCAACTCATCCTTGACCGACGGAGCATTGGAAAGCCGACCGTTTAATGTCGGCGGCTTGGCATAAACGGTACGGACTTCAAGATTGTCCAGATTGGCCGCCAGCAGCGGGTAAGGTTGAGTCAGCACAAAACGCACAACCGGCCCGTACAGATTCCAGTCCCAACCCGACTGCCAGTTCAACGCACCGGGAAGATCCGCGGGCAACGTCGAGGCACGGCGAATGTCATCGACGCGCGGTTGTTGATCCGGCGTGAGCATTTCCAGCAGCAGACTGCCTTGGGGTCGACGTTCGCCCAACGCCTGTAGTAACCACAATTGCAGTTGATGGTGATCAGAATTGTCATGCTGCTCGCCGACGATCAGCCGCGAAGGCGTGGCCAGTCGCTCGACCAGCGCCTGGGGCGTCAGGACCTGGCCGTTGCGCAGGTCCTGAATCTCACCGACGACTGGAGGCGGTACCGAAACGTGCTGGCAGGCACTCAACAACACGACCGCCAGTAGCAAAATCCCTCGCATGCTTACCTCGATGTCATTCTCAGCGGGCGATGATCAGCGGATGACCACGTTCCGGATGCGCCTGCACCAGTACTTCCAGCCCGAACACCGCTTTGAGCGGTTCCGGGCGCAAGACTTGCTCTGGGGTATCCAGCGCCACCGGCCGCCCGCCTTCGAGCAGTAGAAGGCGATCACAATAGCGCGCCGCCAGATTCAGATCATGCAGGATCACCAGCACCGCCGCGCCATGATCGGCGAACTCGCGCACTGCTTGCAGGGTAGTGTGCTGGTGCAGCGGGTCGAGCATCGAGGTCGGCTCATCGAGCAACAGCGTCTGACCCGCTTCGCCCGGCCAGAGCTGCGCCAGCACCCGCGCCAGATGCACCCGCTGACGCTCGCCGCCGGACAGCGCCAGATAGCTGCGGCCACTCAGGTGTCCAGCATCGGCAGCGTGCAAGGCGGCGGCGACGATCTCGTCATCCCGCACCCGCCCGCTTTGATAAGGCAAACGGCCCATGCCGACCACTTCTTCGACACGGAAGGCGAAGTCCAGGGTCGACACCTGCGGCAAGACCGCCAGTCGTTGGGCTCGCTGTGCGCCGGTCCAATGACTCAACTCGCGCTGATCGAGCCAGACGCTGCCGTGGTCAGCCTTCAATTCGCCGCACAAGGCACCGAGCAAGGTGCTTTTGCCAGCACCGTTAGGGCCCAACACACCGAGGACTTCGCCTGGCTTGAGCTCAAGCGTGATGTCCGTCAGAACGATCTTTGAGCCTCGGCGGATTTGCAGACTCTGGGTTCGCAACATCAGGCACGCCCTCTGAGCAGTAAATACAGAAAGAACGGCGCACCGATGAAGGCCGTGACAATCCCGATCGGCAACTCTGCTGGCGCCAGGGCCAGCCGTGCGACCAGGTCGGCAAACAGCAGGAGACTGGCACCCGCCAGCACCGAGGCCGGCAACAACACCCGATGATCAGGACCGGCCAGCAGGCGCACCAGATGCGGCACCACCAGACCGACAAAGCCGATCATCCCCGCTGCCGCCACGGCCGCGCCAACCCCCAGTGCAGTGCAGAACACCAATTCGCGCTTGAGTCCTTCGACGTCGATGCCCAAGTGACCGGCCTCCGATTCGCCCAGCAGCAACGCATTCAAGGCCTTGGCCCGGCGCGGCAACCAGAGCGCCACACCGGCGCTCACCAGCAGCAACGGCCAGAGCCGCGAATAACTCGCGCCATTAAGGCTGCCCAGGTTCCAGAACGTGAGTGTGCGCAAGGTTGCATCGTCGGCCAGATAGGTGAACAAACCGACCGCTGAACCCGCCAGTGCAGTTAGCGCGATCCCGGCAAGGAGCATGGTTGCGACATTGGTCTGTCCATTACGGCGACCCAGTCGATACACCAGCGCCGTCACACCCAACCCGCCGAGAAATGCGCACACCGACAACAGATAAGGTCCGAACGATTCAGGCAGACCACCAAACACCGAACCACCGACAATCGCGATAGCGGCGCCCAGCGCAGCACCGCTGGACACCCCGACCAACCCCGGATCAGCCAGCGGGTTACGAAACAATCCCTGCATTGCCACGCCGGACAATGCCAGCACGCCACCCACCGCAAGGCCCAACAAGGTTCGAGGCAGGCGGATTTGCCCGAGGATCAACTCGGCCTGCTCCAGCCCATCGGGGGCAATGGGCAAACCGATCATGCGCAACGCCGCGCGCAGCGTATCGAATAAAGGCAGGCTGACCGGCCCCAGCGCCAACGACAACCAGATCGCCACTAAACACAGCAGGCTCAGGCCAATGAACAACGTACGGGGTTTAACCAGAACGGTCATTGGGCCGTATTACCGGGGAAGAAACCATCAGACAGCGTTTTCAACGCATCGGGCAACCGCGGCCCCAACCCACCCACCAACAAGGTCGGATCGAGCTCCATGACGCGCCCGTCCCTGGCCGCACGGGTCGAGGACAGGATCGGGTTTTCCTTGAACAGCGCCGCGCGCGCGGCATCGCCAGTCAGCGCTCGGTCAGCAAACACCAGCACGTCGGGGTCCAGGCTGACCAGCGACTCAACAGAAAAGGGCTTGTAGCCAGTATGCGTTGCCAGATTGTGCCCACCGGCCTGCTGGATCAGCCAATCGGCGGCGGTGTCTTTACCGGCGATGAGCGGTTTGCCGCCCGCATGGCCCAGCAGCAACAGCACGCCCGGCGATTTTTCCTTCAACTGCGCACGAGTGACCCGGACCTTCTGTTGATCGAGTTGCTGCTGGTAGGTTTGGAGCAACTGCGCAGCCCGGTCTTCAGCGCCGAGCAATTTGCCCAGATGCGCCAGGTTGCCCTGTAACGTCGGCAGATCGGGTTGGGCCGAGAACAGCTCGACCTGAACACCCGCACTACGAATCTGCGACAGCACCGGCGGCGGCCCCATTTCTTCGGTGCCGACCAGAATCTGCGGGCGTAAGCTCAAGATGCCCTCCGCCGACAGTTGCCGCTGATAACCGATGCTCGGCAGCGCCTTCAACGAGGCCGGATGCTGACTGGTGGTATCGACACCGACCAGTTTCGACTCACCGCCCAACGCACTCACCCATTCCGACAGAGCGCCGCCGGCACTGACCCAACGCTGTGGCAACTCGGCCGCTGCGGCGTGGTGGCTGGCGAGGAGTCCGACACACAGCGCAGCAACGCGGGTACTCAGGCGCATAAACAGCTTCCTTTTAAGTTTTCCCAGGCATCGAGATGACAGGCCAAGTATCCTCGGCATCCGGCACCTGCACCCCACGGGCGAAGCGGCCATTTGATAATTGTTTGCATTTGAACGTCAAGCTCGGACATATCCGGTCACGAGCCGCCGTAATTGAGGATAGACATGAAGTGGCTTTGCACAGGTGCCGAACTGGCTGACAACAGCAGTCGCGGATTCGACGTCGACAGTCAGAAACTTTTTGCCGTGCGCCGAGGCGGCCAAGTGTACGTCTACATCAATCGCTGCCCCCACCGGGGTGTCGGGCTGGAATGGAAACCCGACCAGTTTCTCGACCCCAGCAACAGCCTGATCCAGTGCGCCACCCACGGCGCACTGTTCCTGATCGAAGACGGCGAATGCGTCGCCGGCCCGTGCGCCGGGCAATCCCTAACCCCCGTTGCTTGCCGCGAAGACGAACAAGGAATCTGGATCAGTCTTTAACCGTTGAGCAACACATCCATACGCCGATCAACCACCATTTCTTCGTGGGTCAAGTGCACGCCATAGGCCAACACCTCAACCCCGCACGACACCGCCTCACGCAAGGCTGCGGCGTAGGCCGAATCGATCTCTTCTGCCGGACGCACGGCGTCGATGCCGGTGAGATTGACGCAATACAACTGCACCGCACGAATTCCGTCCCGAGCCAAATGCGCCAATTCGCGCAAATGCTTGGCCCCTCGCTGGGTCACTGCATCGGGAAATGCCGCCACCGAAGAACCATCGAAGCCCAAAGTGACGCTTTTGACTTCCACATAAGCCGGGCCGCTCGGGTAATCGAGGCGAAAATCGATGCGGCTGCTTTCCTGCCCGTAGGCCACTTCGCGTTTCAACTCGGTAAAACCGTTCAGTTCGGTAATCACGCCCGCCCGCAGCGCCTCTTCGATCAACCCGTTGGCCCGCCCGGTGTTCACGCAAAACAACCGCCCTTGCGGGGTTTCGCCGATTTCCCAGGTGCCGGGCAACTTGCGCTTGGGGTCGTTGGAGCGGCTGAACCAGACCTGCCCGCCCTCCACCTGGCAATTGAGCATCGAGCCGGTGTTCGGGCAGTGGATGGTCAGCAATTCGCCGCCAACGGTTTCGATATCGGCGAGAAAACGCTTGTAGCGACGGATCAGGCGACCTTCTTCGAGGGGAGGATGAAAACGCATCAGCCTTGCCAGCTCCGCAATCCACGCGCGATCCGTTCGACCGCTTCTTCAAGGCGCGGCAGGCTTTGGGTGTAGGCAAAACGCACATGATGCCCGGCCTGATAGCGTCCAAAGTCCAGGCCAGGGGTAATTGCCACATGCTCGGTTTCGAGGAAATGTCGGCAGAACGCGAAGGCATCACCGCCGAACTTGCTGATATCGGCGTACAAGTAGAACGCGCCTTCCGGCTCGACGGCGATCCCGAATCCCAGTTCTCGCAGGGCCGGCAACAGGAAATCCCGACGACGACCGAATTCGGCGCGGCGCTCTTCCAGAATGCTGATCGTGGCCGGTTCGAAGCAGGCCAGTGCGGCGTGCTGGGCCATGCTCGGGGCGCTGATGTAGAGGTTTTGCGCGAGTTTTTCCAGCTCACCGACTGCCGCTTCAGGGGCGACCAGCCATCCCAGCCGCCACCCGGTCATGCCGAAATACTTGGAAAAACTATTAAGGACGAAAGCGCTGTCATCGACTTCCAGCACACTGGCGGCATCGGTGCCATACGTCAGGCCATGGTAGATCTCGTCCACCACCAGATGACCGTGTCGTTCCTTGATCGCAACCGACAAGCCCGCCAGTTCGTCGCGGGTCAGGATGGTCCCGGTCGGGTTGGCGGGCGAGGCCACCAAGGCGCCGACGCTGTCTTGGTCCCAATGGCGCGCCACCAGGTCCGGCGTCAGCTGATAGCGCACGTCCGGGCCGACCGGCACCAGTTGCGCAGCGCCTTCAACCAACCGCAGGAAATGCCGGTTGCAGGGATAACCCGGGTCCGCCAGCAGCCAGTGTTTGCCCGGGTCGACGAGCAAGGCGCTGGCCAGTAACAGGGCGCCGGAACCGCCAGGCGTGATGAGGATTCGCTGCGGGTCGATGTTCAACCCGTAACGCTGCTGATAAAAGCCCGAAATGGCCTCACGCAACTCGGGAATACCACGCGCAGCGGTGTAACGGGTCTTCCCCGCCGTCAGTGCTGCCTGGCCGGCCTGGATGATCGGCTCGGCGGTGGTGAAGTCCGGCTCGCCGATTTCCAGGTGGATCACATCGTGACCCGCGGCTTGCAGTTCATTGGCCCGCGCCAGCAGCGCCATGACGTGGAAAGGTTCGATCGCGCGACTGCGGGCACTGTAGGACTGAGCCATTAGCCTTCCTTACAACGGAGAAAAAAATCGATTCTACCCAAGCGTTGGAACGAGCGAGAACCTAAAGCGGTCAGACGCGTTATAACCCTGGCCGTAAACGACTCAAGCGTGTACCTCAGGTTTGACTAAAATCAATAATTGATCAGGTCTCCAACGCCACCAGACAAGGCTTTGCAATCATTTGCAAGCCCTTCGGGCCACTACCTCGACATCCGGGAGTAGCGCGGTCTGATTTGATCTGGTAAGTTCGCCCGCTTGCAGCCGCAGGGCCGGCAGGTGTCGGTGATGGAGCAATCCTGCGCAATGGATTACAAGAGTAGAGGCGGTCCATTTCATGCCCACCCAAGCAAAGCAGCAAAACCAGTCGATCAGCGGCTTCGAACCCTACAAAGAAGTAAAGGGCGAGGAGTACATGGGCAAGCCCATGCGCGCTCACTTCACCAAGATCCTGAATAAGTGGAAACAGGACTTGATGCAGGAAGTCGACCGCACGGTTGATCACATGAAAGACGAAGCGGCCAACTTCCCTGACCCGGCCGACCGTGCCAGCCAGGAAGAAGAGTTCAGCCTTGAACTGCGTGCCCGCGACCGCGAGCGCAAGCTGATCAAGAAGATCGACAAGACGCTGCAACTGATCGAAGACGAAGAATATGGCTGGTGCGAGTCCTGCGGCGTCGAGATCGGCGTCAAGCGACTGGAAGCCCGCCCTACCGCCGACATGTGTGTTGACTGCAAGACCCTGGCGGAAATCAAGGAAAAGCAAGTCGGCAAGTAATGTCGCCTTGAACGAAGAACGGAGCGTGCGAACGCTCCGTTTTTGTTTCCGAAATTCATGATTTGTAGGAGCCGGCTTGCTGGCGATGGCGATTTCAAGAGCGCCATCGCCAGCAAGCCGGCTCCTACGGAGAACGCTGCGCCCACTCAAGTAACGTCGTGCCCATGACTGCCCTCAACAGCCCCGCCTACATCGGCCGTTTCGCCCCTACGCCCAGCGGCCACCTGCATTTCGGTTCGCTGGTCGCCGCACTGGCCTCGTACCTCGACGCGCGCGCGGTGGGCGGTCGCTGGTTGATGCGCATGGAAGACCTCGATCCGCCGCGGGAAGAACCCGGCGCCCAGGCCGCCATCCTGAGAGCTCTGGAAAGCTACGGTTTCGAGTGGGACGGCGAAATGGTCCGCCAAAGCGATCGTCACGACGCCTACGCCGAAGTCCTCAATCGCCTGTTCAATCACGGCCTCGCTTACGCCTGCACCTGCTCGCGCAAGCAATTGGAGCCGTATCACGGCATTTACCCGGGCCTGTGCCGCAATGCCGGCCATGGCACTGAAGGCGCCGCGATTCGAGTGCGTGTGCCCGAGCTGGACTACCACTTCATCGACCGCGTGCAAGGCGAGTTCCGCCAGCATTTGGGCCGGGAAGTCGGCGATTTCGTGATTCGCCGCCGCGACGGGCTCTACGCCTATCAACTGGCGGTGGTGCTGGACGATGCCTGGCAAGGCATCACCGATATCGTTCGTGGCGCGGACCTGCTGGATTCCACACCGCGCCAGCTCTACCTGCAAGAACTGCTGGGCCTGCGGCAACCGCGTTATCTGCACATCCCGCTGATTACCCAGCCCGATGGCAACAAACTGGGCAAATCCTACCGCTCGCCGCCGCTGACCGCCGAGCAGGCCACGCCTTTGTTGCTGCGTGCGTTGCGCGCACTCGGGCAAAACCCGGGCAAAGAACTGGCGTATGCGACACCGCGGGAAGTGCTGGATTGGGGCATCGTCCACTGGGATGCCTCATTAATCCCGCGCACACTCAACCTGCCCGAAGCGCAACTACAGTGATCACACTTGCAGTGGCGCGTCCATCCGTTACCATCGCCGCACGTTTTCGGGCACGCGCATAAAAAAGAGAGGCCGGGATGTACATCTATCGCTTGGTCCTGCTCCTGGTAGTGGGGATTTACCTGTTCTCCCCGGCCATCATGGATTGGTGGATCGACGCCACTGGCGCCTGGTATCGCCCTTATCTGCTCTGGCTGATTCTGATCGTCGTGACCTTCATCCTGCAGAGCCAAAAAGATGCCGATGAGCTTTAGCCTGACCCAGATGATCCTGATCAGCGCCGCATACCTGGCGGTGCTGTTCGGCGTCGCCTGGATCAGCGAACGGGGCATGATCCCCCGGGCGATCATTCGCCACCCGCTGACCTACACCCTGTCGCTGGGCGTGTATGCCAGCGCCTGGGCGTTTTACGGCACGGTGGGCCTGGCCTATCAGTACGGCTACGGTTTTCTGTCCAGTTACCTGGGTGTGTCCGGGGCGTTTTTGCTGGCGCCGGTCTTGCTGTACCCGATCCTGAAAATTACCCGCACCTATCAACTGTCGTCGCTGGCCGACTTGTTCGCGTTCCGTTTCCGCAGTACGTGGGCCGGGGCGCTGACCACGATTTTCATGCTGATCGGCGTGCTGCCACTGCTGGCGTTGCAGATTCAGGCGGTGGCCGACTCCATCGGCATCCTGACCCGCGAGCCGGTGCAGCATCGCGTGGCCCTGAGCTTTTGCGCGCTGATTACCCTGTTCACGATTTTCTTTGGCTCGCGTCACATCGCCACCCGCGAGAAACATGAAGGCCTGGTGTTCGCGATTGCCTTCGAGTCAGTGATCAAGCTGATCGCCATTGGCGGTGTCGGCCTCTATGCCCTGTATGGCGTGTTCGACGGCCCGCAACAGCTGGAACTGTGGCTGCTGCAAAACCAGACGGCCCTCGCCGCTTTGCATACGCCCTTGCAGGAAGGCCCGTGGCGCACGCTGCTGCTGGTGTTCTTCGCCTCGGCGATTGTGATGCCGCACATGTACCACATGACCTTTACCGAGAACCTCAACCCGCGCTCGCTGGTCAGCGCCAGCTGGGGTCTGCCACTGTTCCTGCTGTTGATGAGCCTGGCGGTGCCGCTGATTCTCTGGGCCGGACTGAAACTGGGTGCTACCACCAACCCGGAATATTTCACGCTGGGCATCGGCATCGCCGCCAACAGCAAAGCCCTGGCGTTGCTGGCGTATGTCGGCGGGTTGTCGGCAGCCAGCGGGCTGATCATCGTCACCACCCTGGCGCTGTCCGGGATGGCGCTGAACCATCTGGTGCTGCCGCTCTACCAACCGCCGGCCGAAGGCAACATCTATCGCTGGCTGAAGTGGACCCGCCGGGCGCTGATCGTTGCGATCATCATGGCCGGTTACGGTTTCTACCTGTTGCTCGGCGCCGAACAGGATCTGGCCAACCTCGGCATCGTCGCGTTTGTGGCCACGCTGCAATTTCTTCCGGGGGTCCTGTCGGTCCTGTATTGGCCAACCGCCAACCGCCGCGGCTTCATCGCCGGTTTGCTGGCGGGGATCCTGGTGTGGCTGGTGACCATGTTGTTGCCTCTGGTCGGCAACCTGCAGGGCTTCTACATTCCGCTGCTGAACATGATCTACGTGCTGGACGACACCAGTTGGCACATGGCCGCGATTGCGTCGCTGGCCGCCAACGTGCTGATGTTCACCCTGATCTCGCTGTTCACCAACGCCAGCCCCGAAGAGGCCAGCGCCGCCGAAGCCTGCGCCGTGGACAACGTGCGTCGCCCGCAACGCCGCGAACTGCACGCTGCCTCACCTCAGGAATTCGCCACGCAACTGGCCAAGCCCCTGGGCGCCAAGGCCGCGCAGAAAGAAGTCGAGCAAGCCCTGCGCGATCTCTATCTGCCGTTCGACGAGCGCCGGCCTTATGCCTTGCGCCGTTTGCGCGACCGGATCGAAGCCAACCTCTCCGGCCTGATGGGCCCGAGCGTGGCGCAGGACATGGTCGAGACCTTCCTGCCCTATAAGGCCGGTGGCGAAAACTATGTCACCGAAGACATCCACTTCATCGAAAGCCGCCTCGAGGACTATCACTCGCGCCTCACCGGCCTTGCCGCCGAACTCGATGCCCTGCGCCGCTATCACCGCCAGACCTTGCAGGAATTGCCGATGGGCGTTTGCTCGCTGGCAAAGGATCAGGAAATCCTCATGTGGAACAAAGCCATGGAGGAGTTGACCGGGATCGCGGCGCAACGCGTGGTCGGTTCGCGCCTGAGCACCATCGCCGATCCGTGGAAAGAACTGCTGCAAGGCTTCATCAATCTGCCGGACGAGCATTTACACAAGCAACACCTGGCCCTTGATGGCCAGACCCGCTGGCTGAACCTGCACAAAGCGGCAATTGATGAACCGCTCGCACCGGGTAACAGTGGCCTGGTCTTGCTGGTGGAAGACCTGACTGAAACCCAGATGCTCGAAGACAAACTGGTGCACTCCGAGCGCCTGGCCAGCATCGGGCGACTCGCGGCGGGTGTGGCCCATGAAATCGGCAACCCGATTACCGGCATCGCGTGCCTGGCGCAAAACCTGCGCGAAGAACGTGAAGACGATGGCGAGCTGAAGGAAATCAGCGGGCAGATCCTTGAGCAGACCAAACGCGTGTCACGCATCGTTCAGTCGCTGATGAGCTTCGCCCATGCCGGCAGTCACCAGCACAGCGACGAGCCCGTCTGTCTGGCTGAGGTGGCTCAGGATGCCATCGGTTTGCTGGCCCTGAACCGACGCAATTTCGAAGTGCAGTTTTACAACCTGTGCGATCCCGATCACTGGTGCGAAGGTGACCCGCAGCGACTCGCGCAAGTACTGATCAACCTGCTCTCAAACGCCCGTGACGCCTCGCCTCCCGGCAGTGCGGTGCGGGTCAAAAGCGAAGCCGGCGAACACACGGTCGACTTGATCGTGGAAGACGAAGGCAGCGGTATTCCGAAGAACATCATGGACAGATTGTTCGAACCTTTCTTCACCACCAAGGATCCTGGCGAAGGCACCGGTCTGGGCCTTGCACTGGTCTATTCCATCGTTGAAGAGCATTATGGACAAATCACCATCGACAGCCCGGCTGATGTACAAAGCCAACGCGGCACCCGTATCCGGGTGACTTTGCCGCGTCATGTCGAAGCGACGTCCGCTGTGAACTGAGACCGTCGAGAGTATCGAATCAATGCCGCACATTTTGATCGTCGAAGACGAAACAATTATCCGCTCCGCCTTGCGCCGCCTGCTGGAACGTAACCAGTACCAGGTCAGCGAAGCCGGTTCAGTGCAGGAAGCACAAGAACGCTTCACCATTCCCACGTTCGACCTGATCGTCAGCGACTTGCGTCTGCCGGGCGCTCCGGGCACCGAGTTGATCAAACTCGGCCAGGGCACTCCGGTGCTGATCATGACCAGCTACGCCAGCCTGCGTTCGGCCGTCGACTCGATGAAGATGGGCGCGGTGGATTACATCGCCAAGCCTTTCGACCACGACGAAATGCTCCAGGCCGTCGCCCGTATCCTGCGTGACCGCCAATCGCTGCCGGCCAATGGCGAGCCTGCCACCGGAAAAGCGGCCAATGGCGC
>NZ_LT607563.1:26688-188002 GCF_900095275.1 Pseudomonas sp. UMAB-40 | reverse complement strand
GCATCATCGGCTCGTGCCCGCCGATGCAGGACCTGTACAGCAAGATCCGCAAAGTCGCGCCGACCGATTCCAATGTCCTGATCCAGGGCGAATCCGGTACCGGTAAAGAACTGGTGGCCCGCGCCCTGCACAACCTGTCCAAACGCGCCAAGGCGCCGATGATTTCGGTGAACTGTGCAGCCATTCCGGAAAGCCTGATCGAGTCCGAACTGTTCGGCCACGAAAAAGGCGCGTTCACTGGCGCCAGCGCCGGGCGTGCCGGTCTGGTGGAAGCGGCGGACGGCGGCACGTTGTTTCTCGACGAAATCGGCGAACTGCCACTGGAAGCCCAGGCCCGCTTGCTGCGCGTGTTGCAGGAAGGCGAAATTCGCCGGGTCGGTTCGGTCCAGTCACAGAAAGTCGATGTGCGCCTGATCGCTGCGACTCACCGGGACCTCAAGAGCCTGGCGAAGATCGGTCAGTTCCGTGAAGACTTGTACTACCGCCTCCACGTGATCGCCCTGAAACTGCCGGCCCTGCGCGAGCGCGGCGCCGACGTCAACGAAATCGCCAATGCCTTCCTGGCGCGACAGAGCGCGCGGGTCAACCGCACCGATCTGAAATTCGCCGCGGATGCCGAACAGGCGATCCGTCATTACTCCTGGCCGGGTAACGTTCGTGAACTGGAAAACGCGGTAGAGCGCGCTGTCATTCTGTGCGAGAGCCCGGAGATTTCCGCCGAGCTGCTGGGGATCGACATCGAACTGAGCGACCTGGAAGACGACGACTTCATCGGCCTGCCGCCGCAACAGGGCAACGGCGCCAGCAACAACAATCATGAGCCCACCGAAGACCTGTCGCTGGAAGACTACTTCCAGCACTTCGTGCTTGAGCATCAGGACCACATGACTGAAACCGAACTGGCCCGCAAACTCGGGGTGAGTCGCAAGTGCCTGTGGGAACGTCGTCAGCGCCTGGGTATCCCGCGGCGTAAGACCGGGGTCGCCAGCGAGAGCTGAACCGCGCCTGTCTGATGTGCGGGTAACACATGACTTTGTGAAAAAACTGTTACCTCAGTCTTTTCACGTAACAGAAGCCGGGGCTTACGGTAACGAAGCCCCGGTTTTTTTCGGCCTCGAAAACCCTGCCAGCCCGCCTGCCCCCTTATTTTGCTGGACCTCACAAAAGTTGGCACGCACCCTGCTATATGTTCAGTACAAGAACAATAACAAGCAATGCACAAGACAATAAAAATAAGACGAATCGACTCACGCACAATAAAAACAAGACGGCGAGAGGCGCAGCTAACTGATTCTTTTGGAGAGGCGTTGTATTTGGGGCTTGCCCCACGACCAGGCCGAGAATAATAAAAAACTGTCCTAAGACAGTGCCTGAACTGGTTGGATCGAAGGATCACTGCAACACAGCGACCAAAGCAATCCGTTTGCTCTTGGCTCCCGATTGGGAGGGTCATGAAGGAAACACTTCATGGCGAGGGCACTTAATAAAAACAAAAAGCCCGACTCAAAAATAAAAATAGAGCATGCAACTACTTTCTTGGGGAGCTTCGGCTCCCCTTGTAGTTTCCGGCGTTTGCCCTGCCTCAGACATCTCCCTCAAGTGCTTACGCAGCTTCCTACACCATCCCCCGACTAAATGCTAGAATCCCCGCCCATCATGCGGTCATTCTTCGTTATGGCCGAACATTCCTTCAAACAGTGCATCCCATGCTGAAGAAGTTGTTCCAGTCATTCCGTTCTCCCAAGCGTCATACGCAACACATTCGCAGTACGCCTGAAGTGCTCAACAGCGGCCAACATTCGCTGCAAAAGGCCCAATTCAGCCGTTACGCGGTGAACATCGTCGAACGCCTGCAGAACGCCGGTTACCAGGCCTACCTGGTCGGCGGCTGCGTGCGTGACATGCTCCTGGGCATCACGCCAAAAGATTTCGACGTCGCCACCAGTGCCACGCCTGAGCAGGTGCGGGCCGAATTCCGCAACGCGCGGATCATCGGTCGCCGCTTCAAACTGGTGCATATCCACTTTGGCCGCGAAATCATCGAAGTCGCGACCTTCCGCGCCAATCACCCGCAAAACGACGAGGAAGAAGACAGCAATCAGTCTTCCCGTAACGAGAGCGGGCGCATCCTGCGCGATAACGTCTACGGCACGCTGGAAGAAGACGCGCAACGCCGCGACTTCACCATCAATGCCTTGTATTACGATCCGGTCAGCGAGCGCATTCTCGATTACGCCAATGGCGTACACGACATCCGCAATCACCTGATCCGCCTGATCGGCGATCCGAAGCAACGCTACCAGGAAGACCCGGTGCGGATGCTGCGAGCCGTGCGTTTCGCCGCCAAGCTGAACTTCGGCATCGAAAAGCATAGCGCCGCGCCAATCCGTGAACTGGCGCCGATGCTGCGCGAAATCCCGTCAGCCCGTCTGTTCGAAGAAGTGCTCAAGCTGTTCCTCTCCGGCCATGCCGCGGACACCTTCGAGATGCTGGTCGACTTGCAGCTGTTCGATCCGCTGTTCCCGGCCAGTGCCGAGGCGTTGGAATACAACCCGACGTACACCCACACCTTGATCAGCGAAGCGTTGATCAACACCGACCTGCGGATCAAACAGAACAAACCGGTGACCCCGGCGTTCCTGTTTGCAGCCCTGTTGTGGCCTGCCCTGCCGGCCCGCGTCCTGCGCCTGCAAGAACGTGGCATGCCACCGATTCCGGCGATGCAGGAAGCCGCTCACGAGCTGATTGCCGAGCAGTGCCAGCGGATCGCGATTCCGAAACGTTTCACCATGCCGATCCGCGAGATCTGGGACATGCAGGAACGCCTTCCGCGCCGCAGCGGCAAGCGTGCCGACCTGTTGCTGGACAATCCACGGTTCCGCGCCGGTTACGACTTCCTGCTGCTGCGCGAAAGCGCTGGCGAGCAGACCGATGGCCTGGGCGAATGGTGGACCGACTATCAGGACGCCAATGACAGTGAGCGCCGGGACATGATCCGCGACCTCAGCGGCAAGGATGAAGGCACTGGCGCACCCCGCAAACGTCGTCGCAGTGGTGGCGCCAAGCGCAAACGCGCAGCTGGCGCACCGAGTGCCACGGGCGAGTAATCCATGGAACGCATCTACATCGGCATGGGCAGCAATCTGGCTGACCCTGCCGAACAATTGCGCAGCGCCGTCGAGGCGCTGGCGCAGTTGCCGCAGACCCAACTGGTCGAGGTGTCCGGGTTTTATCAAAGCGACTCGCTCCTGCCCGGCCAGCCGCGTTACACCAACGCGGTCGCCGCCCTCGACAGCACGCTCCCGCCGCTGGACCTGCTTGATGCGCTGCAAGCCATCGAGAACGGACAGGGCCGCGAGCGTCTTGAACGTTGGGGGCCGCGCACGCTGGACCTCGATATCGTGCTGTTTGGCGATCGCCTGATCGACGAACCGCGCCTCAAGGTGCCGCACTACCATATGCAAGAACGGGCCTTTGTTCTGTATCCGCTGGCCGAACTGGCGCCTGCGGAGCTGCGTCTCCCGGATGGCCGCAGCCTGAGTGATTTGCTCGCAGCCTGCCCATTCGTCGGCCTGGAACGCCTCCCCCAAAATTGAAACCAATCCTGTGGGAGCGAGCTTGCTCGCGATAGCGGTAGCCCATTCAACATTGATGTTGGCTGATACACCGCCATCGCGAGCAAGCTCGCTCCCACATTGGTTTTGTGTTGAACAACAGATTGCATCTGCTGAATCGCATCAGTTACCCCGGTAACACCCCCCGCGTAACAATGCGGTAACACATGCAATTGACTTCCCGAGTTCTCCTCACGACTATAGGCGTCCCGCTGCCGCCAACACGGCGTTGAAGGGCGCAATCCAGGCCTTAAAAGCACGACATCAGAGCGTGCGCCTGTATTTAACGAAGAATCACGCGCGTTACTCGCAGTAGTTTCCAAGCGCCTGAATGAGGAACTTTTCATGCCAGCCATCACCCTGACCACTCTGCAAGGTCTCAAGCAAAAAGGTGAAAAAATCACCATGCTGACCTGCTATGACGCGACCTTCGCCCACGCCTGTAATCAGGCTGGCGTCGAAGTGCTGCTGGTGGGCGACTCCCTCGGCATGGTTCTGCAAGGTCACGACAGCACCCTGCCGGTGACCACCGCGGAAATGGCTTACCACGTGGCTTCCGTCAAACGCGGCAACGCCGATGCGCTGATCCTCGCCGACCTGCCGTTCATGGCCTACGCCACCACCGAACAAGCCATGAGCAACAGCGCCCTGTTGATGCAGGCCGGTGCGCACATGGTCAAGGTTGAAGGCGCATTGTGGCTCGCCGACTCGATCCGCCTGCTGGCCGAACGTGGCATCCCGGTGTGCGCACACATGGGCCTGACACCGCAATCGGTGAACATGCTGGGCGGTTACAAAGTCCAGGGCCGCAGCGAGAATCAGGCGCGGCAGATGCGCGCCGACGCCATCGCCCTGGAACAGGCCGGTGCCGCCATGCTGTTGCTTGAGTGCGTACCGAGCGAATTGGCCCAGGAAATTACCCAGGCAGTGGGCATTCCGGTGATCGGCATCGGTGCCGGCAGCGACACCGATGGCCAGGTCCTGGTCCTGCACGACATGCTTGGCCTGTCCATTACCGGCCGCGTACCTAAATTCGTAAAGAACTTCATGAACGGCCAGTCCAGCATTCACGCTGCACTGAGCGCCTACGTCAGTGAAGTCAAAGCAGCTACTTTCCCTGGGATCGAACACGGATTCTCTGCATGAACACCGTCAAAACCGTCCGCGAACTCCGGGCTGCCGTTGCTCGCGCCCGTGGCGAAGGCAAGCGTATTGCCTTCGTCCCGACTATGGGCAACCTGCACAGCGGTCATATCGCGCTGATTGCCAAAGCCTCCCAACGGGCGGATTTCGTGGTCGCGAGCATTTTCGTCAATCCGCTGCAATTCGGCGCTGGCGAAGACCTCGACAAGTACCCGCGGACCCTGGCGGCTGACCAGGAGAAACTGCTCCAGGCCGGTTGCCACTTGCTGTTTGCGCCCACCGTCGAAGAAATGTACCCCGACGGCATGGCCGGCCAGACCCGCGTCAGCGTCCCGCAACTCTCCGAAGGCCTCTGCGGCGCCAGCCGCCCCGGGCATTTTGAAGGCGTCGCGACGGTCGTCAGCAAGCTGTTCAACATGGTCCAGCCGGACCTGGCGATCTTCGGCCAGAAAGACTTCCAGCAACTGGCGGTGATCAAATCCCTGGTCCATGACCTGAACATGCCGGTGCAGATCATTGGCGAACCGACCGTACGGGCGGCCGATGGCCTGGCGCTGTCGTCG
Source organism: Pseudomonas sp. UMAB-40 (assembly GCF_900095275.1). Classification (NCBI taxonomy): domain Bacteria; kingdom Pseudomonadati; phylum Pseudomonadota; class Gammaproteobacteria; order Pseudomonadales; family Pseudomonadaceae; genus Pseudomonas; species Pseudomonas sp. UMAB-40. The sequence goes on along the minus strand of NZ_LT607563.1, from coordinate 182,682 downwards.
CGCAATGGTTTCCTCAGCGAAGAGCAGCGCGCCGTTGCGCCGGTGGTGTATCGCGGCCTGAGCCAGATTGCCGAGGCGATCAAACAGGGCGAGCGGGATTTCCCGGCGCTGATCGACGCCCAGATCCAGCAGCTCGAAGCGGCGGGTTTGCGCACCGATTACCTGGAGATTCGTCACGCGCAAACCTTGCGCCCGGCGACCCCGGAGGATCGGGACCTGGTGATTCTGGTGGCGGCGTTCCTCGGCACCACACGGCTCATCGACAACCTGCACCTGAACCTCGACGCTCCCGCCTGAACACAAATCCCCTGTAGGAGCCGGCTTGCTGGCGATGACATCACCTCGGTCCGGCAGATGCACCGCGGTGAGGCCATCGCCAGCAAGCCGGCTCCTACAGAGGGCTGCTCCCTCGCGCCTTGTATTGCTGCCCACATTGCCTTCGGGCAAACTGCCCGCCGTTCGATTCCGACCTGGGAAAACACTCATGCACGCCATCATGCTCAAAGCCAAGCTGCATCGCGCCGAAGTCACGCACGCCGTTCTCGATTACGAAGGTTCTTGCGCCATCGACGGCGAATGGCTGGACTTGTCCGGTATCCGTGAATATGAACAGATCCAGATTTATAACGTCGACAACGGCGAACGCTTCACCACCTACGCGATTCGTGGCGAAGAAGGTTCGCGCATGATCTCGGTCAACGGTGCTGCAGCGCACAAGGCCAAGGTCGGTGATCGGGTGATCATCTGCGCTTACGCGCATTACAGCGAAGCCGAGCTGCTCAATTTCAAGCCGCGCATGCTCTACATGGCGCCGGGCAATGAGCTGAGCCACACCAGCAATGCCATTCCGGTTCAGGTCGCCTGATCGAACCGACGCCACTCCCGTTTGTCGAACCGTTCCCTGCTTTGTGTATAAAAAAGTACCGGGAACGTGTTAGACAAAGTCAAGACAGATCGCAGCGCGAGGTTTACTGTATTCGCCCTGTGTCATTGAAATCGTGTCGACGCAGTTGACCGGACGCCTGCCCACGGCGCGCCGGGATTTTCAGTGTTCAAAAAAGCCGTTCAAGTAAAAAGGAAACCCGCAGCGATGGCGTACTACCGCACTCCTCACGACGTGACCGCTCTGCCCGCCTGGCAAGCGCTGAATGACCACCGCCAAGCCATGCAGGATTTCAGCATGCGCGAGGCTTTCAATGCCGATCCGCAGCGTTTTACTCAATTCACCCTCAGCAGCTGCGGCCTGTTTCTCGATTACTCGAAGAACCTGATCAACGCCGAGACCCGCAATCTGCTGGTGGGCCTGGCCAATGAAGTCGACCTCAAGGGCGCGATCAAGTCGCTGTTCGACGGCGAAATCGTCAACTCGTCGGAAGGTCGTCCAGCCCTGCACACCGCCCTGCGCCGCCCGGTCGGCGACAAGCTGTCGGTGAACGGCGTCAACGTGATGCCTGAAGTGCACAAAGTGCTGAACCAGATCACCGACCTCGTCGGCCGCATCCACGACGGTTTGTGGCGCGGTTACACCGAGAAGCCGATCACTGACGTGGTGAACATTGGCATCGGTGGCTCGTTCCTCGGCCCTGAGCTGGTGTCTGAAGCGCTGCTGTCCTACGCCCAGAAAGGCGTGCGTTGCCATTACCTGGCGAACATCGATGGCAGTGAGTTCCACGAACTGACCATGAAGCTGCGCGCTGAAACCACGCTGTTCATCGTTTCGTCGAAATCTTTCAACACCCTCGAAACCCTGAAAAATGCCCAGGCCGCTCGCGCCTGGTATCTGGCTCAGGGCGGTTCGGAAGCTGAGTTGTATCGTCACTTCATCGCCGTATCCAGCAACAATGCGGCGGCCGTGGCGTTCGGTATCCGCGAAGAAAACATCTTCCCGATGTGGGACTGGGTCGGCGGCCGTTACTCGCTGTGGTCGGCCATCGGCTTGCCCATCGCGCTGGCCATCGGCATGTCGAACTTCAAGGAACTGCTGTCCGGTGCCTACACCATGGACCAGCATTTCCAGAGTGCGCCATTCGAACAGAACATGCCGGTGCTGCTCGCATTGCTCGGCGTCTGGTACGGCAACTTCTGGGGTGCGCAAAGCCACGCGATCCTGCCTTACGACCACTACCTGCGCAACATCACCAAGCACTTGCAACAGCTGGACATGGAATCCAACGGCAAGAGCGTGCGCCAGGACGGTACGCCAGTGTCCACCGATACCGGCCCGGTGATCTGGGGCGGCGTGGGTTGCAACGGTCAGCACGCGTATCACCAGTTGCTGCACCAGGGCACCCAACTGATTCCGGCCGACTTCATCGTGCCGATTGTCAGCTTCAACCCGGTGTCCGACCACCACCAGTGGCTGTACGCCAACTGCCTGTCGCAAAGCCAGGCGCTGATGCTGGGCAAGACCCTTGCCGAGGCCGAAGCCGAGTTGCGCGACAAAGGCATGAGCGAAGAAGAGGTGCACAAAATCGCGCCGCACAAGGTGATCCCGGGCAACCGTCCGAGCAACACCCTCGTGGTCGAGCGCATCAGCCCCCGTCGACTCGGTGCGCTGGTGGCGATGTACGAACATAAAGTCTTCGTGCAAAGCGTGGTCTGGGGCATCAATGCCTTCGATCAGTGGGGCGTGGAGCTGGGTAAAGAACTGGGCAAAGGCGTCTACAACCGCCTTGTTGGCAGCGAAGAAACCCCGGCTGACGATGCTTCCACCCAAGGCCTGATCAACTACTTCCGCGGTCGTCACCGCGGATGATCTGACGCCGTTCCTGCGGGGTACTAACCTTGTAGGAGCCGGCTTGCTGGCGAAGCGGTGTATCAGTCGACAAAAAGTTGAATGACACACCGCTTCGCCAGCAAGCCGGCTCCTACGAGGGTCGCGCAGCTCCCCTCTTGTCGCAAAACAAGAATAAGGAACCGTCATGTTCGATATCAGCACGTTCCCCAAAGCCGATGCCGTCCGCCGGGCTGCACACTTGAGTCAAGACGACTACCACCGCCTCTACCGCCAATCCATCGAGCACCCCACTGAGTTCTGGGCCGAGCAAGCCACCCGCTTTCTCGACTGGAGCACGCCGTGGGACACCGTCCAGCGCTATAACCTGAAAACCGGCGAGGCCAGCTGGTTTGCCGGTGGCCAGTTGAACGTCAGTTACAACTGCATCGACCGTCACCTGGAAAAACGCGGCGATCAGATCGCCATCCTCTGGGAAGGCGACGACCCCGCCGAATCCGCGCAGATCACCTACAAGAAACTCCATCACAACGTCTGTCGCCTGGCCAACGTGCTCAAAAGCCGTGGCGTGAAAAAGGGTGACCGCGTGTGCATCTACATGCCGATGATTCCCGAAGCGGCCTACGCCATGCTCGCGTGTACGCGGATTGGCGCGGTGCATTCGGTGGTGTTCGGCGGCTTCTCTCCAGACGCTGTGCGCGACCGGATTCTCGACGCCGACTGCCGCACGGTGATCACCGCCGATGAAGGCGTGCGCGGCGGCAAATACGTGCCGCTCAAGCAGAAGGTCGACGAGGCGCTGCAAAGTTGCCCGAACGTCAGCACCGTCATCGTCGTCGAGCGCACCCAAGGCAAAGTGGACTGGGTTGAAGGTCGCGATCTCTGGTATCACCAAGCGCTGCGCGACGTCAGCGACGATTGCCCGCCGGAACCCATGGACGCCGAGGACCCGCTGTTCATCCTCTACACCTCCGGCAGCACCGGCAAACCCAAAGGCGTGCTGCACACCACCGGCGGCTATCTGCTGCAAGCGGCGATGACCTTCAAGTACGTGCTCGACTACCGCGATGGCGAAGTCTTCTGGTGCACCGCCGACGTCGGCTGGGTCACCGGCCACAGTTACATTGTCTATGGCCCGCTGGCCAACGGCGCGACCACGCTGATCTTCGAAGGCGTGCCGAGTTACCCGAGCAGTTCGCGCTTCTGGCAGGTGATCGACAAACACCACGTCAACATTTTCTACACCGCCCCGACTGCCCTGCGCTCGCTGATGCGTGAAGGCCCCGAGCCGTTGAAGGAAACTTCTCGCCAGAGCCTCAGATTACTCGGCAGCGTCGGTGAGCCGATCAACCCGGAAGCGTGGGATTGGTACTTCAACGTCGTCGGCGAACAACGCTGCCCGATCGTCGACACCTGGTGGCAGACCGAAACCGGCGGCATCATGCTCAGTCCACTGGTCAGCGCGCAACGGATCAAACCCGGTTGCGCAACCCAACCGATGTTTGGCGTGCAACCGGTGCTGCTGGATGAAACGGGCAAGGAAATCAAAGGCGCCGGCAGTGGCGTGCTGGCGATCAAATCCAGCTGGCCGGCGCAGATCCGTAGCGTCTATGGCGATCCGCAACGGATGGCCGACACCTACTTCAAACCCTACCCCGGCTACTACTTCACCGGCGACGGCGCGCGGCGCGATGAGGATGGCGATTACTGGATCACCGGGCGCATCGACGACGTGATCAACGTCTCCGGGCACCGCATCGGCACTGCCGAAGTAGAAAGCGCCCTGGTGCTGCACGACAGCATCGCCGAAGCGGCAGTGGTCGGTTATCCCCACGACCTCAAGGGCCAGGGCATCTACGCCTTTGTCACGCCCATGAACGGCACCGAACCCAATGACGAATTGAAGAAAGAACTGCTGGCCCACGTCAGCAAGGAGATCGGCAGTTTCGCCAAACCGGACTTGATCCAATGGGCCCCGGCCTTGCCGAAAACCCGCTCGGGCAAGATCATGCGGCGCATCCTGCGCAAGATCGCCTGCAACGAACTGGACAGCCTGGGGGACACCTCGACCCTGGCCGACCCGAGCGTGGTGCAAGAGTTGGTGGATAAACGCCTGAACCAGTAACTTCTGGTGCTATGCACTAACTGTGGCGAGGGGGCTTGCCCCCGTTCCAGTGCGCAGCACTGGCACGATTTCGCAAACACTCGACATTCTGGGGCTGCTTCGCAGCCCAACGGGGCGATGCGGCCTTCCGACAAGCCCCCTCGCCACAAAAGCCCTTGGTGCACAAAACCCCATTGGCCACAGAAAGCCACTGACCATGGGGAACGATCAGTGGCTCGGGATCAGGTGCAATACTGTTAAACTCCCGCGCCAAATTCCCCTCCTGCAAGGCGCCAGCATGTCTTCCTTGAATCAGGCGCTGCGCGCCGCCCTCGATCATCGCCAGGACCTGCTCGCCGAGCTGCATCAGCAAGGCACCGATTGCTATCGCCTGTTCCACGGCAGCCAGGAAGGCGCCGGTGGCCTGACCATCGACCGCTACGGCCCGCAATTGCTGGTGCAAAGCTTCCACCAGGCGCTGGAACGTGACGCGTTGCTGCAACTGCACGAGACCGTCAATCAACACCTTGGCCTCGATACGCTGCTGGTCTACAACGACCGCTCCCGGGGCAACTCGCGTATCGACCGCGAAGACACGGTCTACCGCGCCCACGAGGCGGCCCTGCAAGACCTGATCGGCCACGAATGGGGCCTGAACTACCGGGTTCGCGGGCGTCATGCCGGTCAGGATCCGCTGCTGTTCCTTGATCTGCGCAACACCCGCGGCTGGGTCAAGGAGCACAGCAAAAACAAAAGCGTGCTGAACCTGTTTGCCTACACCTGTGGTGTCGGCCTGAGTGCTGCGGCCGGTGGGGCACGTGAGGTGTGCAACCTGGACTTCGCCGAGGGCAATCTGGCGGTCGGCCGCGAGAACGGTCTGCTCAATCCGCAATTGCCTGCGATGGAGTTCATCCAGTCCGATTACTTCCCGGCCATCCGCCAACTGGCGGGGCTGCCGATCAGTCAGCGGCGCGGGCAGAAACTGCCGAGTTACACGCGTCTCGACCAGCGTCAGTACGACCTGGTGCTGCTCGATCCACCCGCCTGGGCCAAGAGCGCGTTCGGCACGGTCGACCTGCTGCGCGACTACCAGAGTCTGCTCAAGCCCGCGCTGCTGACCACCGCCGACAACGGCGTGCTGATCTGCTGCAACAACCTGGCAAAGGTCAGCATGGACGATTGGCGCGAGCAGGTTTTGCGTTGCGCGGAGAAGGCCGGGCGGCCGGTGCGTGAGTGGACCGTCATGAAACCGGGCGGCGATTTCCCGTCGATGGATCAACAGCCGCCGCTGAAAACGTTGATTCTGCAACTCTGATCACGCAGGAAAATTCCTACGCTAATTTCTGAAAAACCAGAAGAGTGCGATCACTTCGGAACCGGAATCGCGTGCCATACTCCAACGCACTCCGATTCAGACAGATGAAGCCGCACATGCCCAAAGGATTGATTCGCGCTATTGGCGCTTTGTTGACTGCTCTGGCCCTTTACAGCCTGCTGGGGTTTCTGATTTTGCCGGGCATTGCGTTGCGGGTCGCCAACCAGCAATTGGCCAGCTACGCCACGATGCCCGCCACGATTTCCCGGATCGAACTCAACCCTTTCAGCCTGGAAGTGACCCTCTGGGGTCTGGTCATCGGCGAGCCGGGCAAGGAACAGGTCGGCTTTGAACGCCTGTATGCCAACCTGCAGATCGACAGCCTGTGGACCAAGGCGTTGCACCTGTCCGATATCGAACTGGACAAACCCAAGACCGAAATCCTTTTCGGCAAGGACGGCAAACTCAATCTGCTTGGCCTGTTCAAACTCCCCGCCAGCGAACCGACCCCAGCCGACCCGAACGCCAAGCCATTCCCGTTGCGCGTGGAACGGATCAAGCTGGCTGGCGGCAATGTGCACTTCCAGGATGCACGCCCCAGCGAACCCATCGAATTCCTCTACGACAAGCTCGACTTCGAACTGAAAAACCTCAGCACCCTGCCCGAAGACAGTGCCGACATGACGTTGGTGGCCGTCGGCCCGGCCGGTGGACAGATCGACTGGACCGGTAACTTCAGCCTGATCCCGATTGCCTCCGAAGGTAAGCTGAAGATCACCGACGGCAAGATGAAAGCCTTTTGGCCCTATGTGCGTGACGCTTTGCCTCTGGTGCTCAAAGACGGCGTCGTCAACCTGAGCACCGACTACAAACTCAACCTGTCCAAGGAAACCGAGCTGCTGCTAAGTAACGTCGCCGTCAGCATCGCGCCATTCGCCATCAACGCCCCAGATGGTCGACCGCTGGCGAAACTCGAACGTCTGGACATCAGCGAAACCACGGTGGACCTCGCCAAACAGCAAGTGGTGGTCGGCAAGATCCGTAGCAATAAACTGGAAACCTGGGCCGCCCTGGAAGCCGATGGGCAACTCGACTGGCAAAAACTGTTCGCCAGCCAACCGTCCAAAGCAGCGGTCAAAGCCAACGCCGAACCGGCGAAAACTCCGGCGGCAGCCGATTCGCCCAAAGCCGAACCCGCGCCACCGAGCAAACCGTGGCAAGTCCTGCTCAAAGACGTACAACTGCGCAACTACCAGGTGCATCTGGCCGACCGCAAGGCACAACCCGCCGTTGCGTTGGATGTCGGCCCGCTGAACCTCGACTTGCAGAACTTCGACAGCCTCAACGGCTCGCCTTTTAACCTCAAGCTCGACACTGGCGTGGGCAAACAAGGCAAGCTCATGGCCGACGGCGTGGTTAACCTGGCACCGGTCAGCGCCAAATTGAACGTGCAGACCAAGGACATCGACCTGCGTGTCGCCCAGTCCTACATCAACCCGTTCATTCGCCTGGAACTGCGCAGCGGCATGCTCGGCAGTGATCTGGCGGTCGATCTGAAAAGCACCGAGCCATTGGCGTTCAGCGTCACCGGTAAAGCGCAGGTCGATCAACTGCACACCCTCGACACCCTCAAGACCCGCGACTTCCTCAAGTGGCAGCAGTTGGTGCTCGAAGGTCTGAACTATCAACACGGCGACAGCCTGTCGATCGACAAGGTCAACCTGTTCCAGCCTTACGTGCGTTTCATGATCAACGATGACCGCACCACCAACATCGATGACCTGCTGATCCCGCAACCGGCCGACACCGGAGTTGCCAAGACCGCCGCAGCCAAACCCGCCAGCAAGGACAAACCGCTGGGCATTCACATTGGCGGCATTGCCATCAATGACGGTTCGGCGAACTTCGCCGACTTCAGCCTGACTCCGAACTTCGCCACGGCCGTGCAGCAGCTCAACGGGCAGATCGGCACCATCGACAGCCGGCAGGCAAAACCGGCCACCGTCGATATCAAAGGCAAGGTCGACCGCTACGCGCCCGTGACCATCAAGGGTTCGGTCAATCCGTTCGACCCGATGTCCAGCCTCGACATCGCCACCAGTTTCAAACGCGTGGAATTGACCACGCTGACGCCCTACTCCGGCAAGTTCGCCGGTTACCGTATCCGCAAGGGCCGGCTCAATCTCGACCTGCACTACATCATCGTCAAGGGCCAGCTCAAGGCCGAGAACAAAGTGGTCGTCGAGCAGCTGCAACTGGGTGAGAAAGTCGACAGTCCGGACGCTGTAAGCCTGCCGCTGAAACTGGCGATCGCGTTGCTCAAGGACGTCGACGGCAAGATTTCCATCGAGCTGCCGGTAACCGGCGACTTGAACAACCCGCAGTTCAGCGTCATGCCGATTGTCTGGCAGACCCTGCGCAACCTGATCGTCAAGGCGGCTGCCGCGCCGTTCAAAATGATTGGCGGGCTGGTCAGTGGCGGCGGTTCCGAAGATTTGGGCACTGTCTCGTTTGCGCCGGGCTCGAGTGAGCTGAGCAAGGACGCCGAGGGTTCGTTGGTCAAACTGTCCCAGGCCCTCAAGGAACGTCCTGCCCTGCGCCTGGAAATCGAAGGCACCGCGGCCGCCAAAAGCGACGGCCCACTGATTGCCGAGCAACGGCTTGAGCGCGAATATCAGTACAACTACTACAAAATGCTCCAGCGACGCGGTGACAAGGTTCCGGCCCAGGCTTCGTTGCTGCAAGTGCCGGACGGCGAGAAAGGTCCGCTGTTGGAAGGGATCTACCGCACGCGCCTGAAGACTCAGCCACCGGCTGAATGGAAGGATCTGGGCAAGGAAGAACGCACCGTTAAAATGCGCGCAGACGTGATCAAATTCTGGAGCACCAGCGATGTGTTGCTGCGCCAACTGGGCCAGGAACGCGCCAGCAGCATCAAGGATTATCTGGTGGACAAGGCCCAGATGGCCGATGACCGCGTCTACTTCATCGACGCCCAACTGGGCGAGGCCGAAAGTGACGGTCGGGTGGTAACACCGATGCACCTGGATGCCGAGTGATGATCAGACGATTGCTGATCAGCCTGACCCTGGCGCTGGCGGCCGGTCAGGCCTCGGCGGCCGATACCCTGCGCTGCGGCAGCCAATTGGTCAGCGTCGGGGACAGGTCCAGCGAGGTGCTGCAGAAGTGCGGTGAACCCGTCAGCCGCGATCTGCTGGGCTACAAGCGCAGCGCCAACCGGCGGGAAGAGTTTCAGGTCGAGGAATGGACCTACGGGCCCAATGGCGGGATGTATCAATACCTGCGGTTTGAAGGTAATCGTCTGAAACAGATCACCAGTAAACGCGGTAACTGAACCCACAATCCAAAGTGGGCACATACCAATGTGGGAGCGAGCCTGCTCGCGATGGCGGTGTGTCATTCAGCATTGATGTTGACGGACACACCGCTATCGCGAGCAGGCTCACTCCCACATTGGTTTTTGCGACGCCCACAATAGAACAGGCCCCCGACACGAATGTCGGAGGCCTGTAATGGCCACATCCTTGTGGCCTTTCGCATGAACTCTCCAGATGCGGCTGGCGTATTGCTCGGCCCGCCTGCCGCGCCTTCTCCCAGTCCAGGCGAGAAGTCTTGCCTTACTCGGCTTTCAGGCCGTCAGCGGATACCGCTTTGACGCCTTTGATTTTCTTGGTGATCGCCACAGCGGTGGCTTTCTGAGCGTCAGTCACCGCAACGGTGGACGACAGGGATACAACACCTTTGTTGGTTTCGACTTTGATATCGGTACCAGGAATGCCTTTTTCAGTTACCAGGTCACTTTTGACTTTGGTGGTGATCCAGGTATCGGAGGTAGCTTCTTTGGCTTTGGTCACTTCACCGGCTGCCAGGACCATTGGAGCCTGGGTCACCTGGGTTTGAGCGAATGCAGCGTTGGCCATGGTCAGGGTCAGCGCGGTAGCAGTAGCGGCAGCGATAGCGAACTTCTTCATACGAGTAACTCCTGTTTTTCTAGAAAGTCTGCTGCGTGTCTTGTCAGCAGGGTTACTGGGTATATTGCGAACGCTGTGCCAACTTTGAGACAGGAAATAATTCCTTATAAAACAGTTACTTATGAAACAGGCCGATTTTCGAAATCATGCAAAATGCATGACTTCGAGATTCTCTACATGCAAGTTGCGGTTTTTGACGTGGGCCTAAGGCCATGAATTGTCGAGAATTTCTTTCTTTCACGAGTTTTCCCCTACGTCAGACAAAAAAAATGCCCTGTCTTTGCAGACAGGGCACTCGTCAAGCCGCCGAGAAACTACGTTCCGGTGGCATTACAACCTTTCGGCGCGTAATCAGGCGCAACCGTGGTGGCGCATGTCCAGCCAGCCAACGTGCGCGACAGGGTGATTGTCTTGCTCAAAACCGGACCCGGTGCATTAAGAATCGTGCAAGCGATAGAACCGGTACCATCAGTCGCCACGCCAGAAGCTGTAGTGGTGCAGTTAGAGGTAGTGGCTGTTCCCCCGACCTTCGTCAGATCCGGATTGGTACCGGAGTTCATAAGGTCCTCAAACGGGACTTTCAACGCTGTGATCTCTGCCAGACCGGCCGTCACCTTGGCACGCGCTTGATACTTCGAATAAGCCGGCAACGCAAACGTCGCCAGAATCCCGATGATCGCTACCACGATCAGCAATTCGATCAGGGTAAAACCTTTTTGAGTATTCATAGACAGGCTCCATGCATGAGTCGAAATCTCATGATCTGAACTAGCTTCAGCACACCCCGTGCCAAGCGCTGCGCCCCCTGTTCACGGGGCGCGAAGCGAGAGCAAAGACCTTTCCTACCCCCAGGATCCGCACTATCTGACACTATTTGTCACCTGACGGCCGCTGGTTTGGCTCAGCGCCTTGACTAGGCTATAAGTCATGAACTGTCTGCGTCCGGTATCCCTATGAATGACATCGCCCTTAGCGGTCTGGCCAAGCAACTGGTCCTGGCCGAACTGCTTACTGAACAAAGCGCGCAACAGGCGTATCAGCAAGCCCAACGCAGCAGAATCTCCCTGGTCAGTTACCTGGTGCAGAACAAACTGGTGAAGAGCCGACAGGTCGCCGAGATTGCGTCGGAGCATTTCGGCATGGCGCTGCTCGACCTCAATTGCCTGGACAGGGAAACCCAGCCCCGAGGGTTGGTCAGCGAGAAGCTGATCCGTCAGCACCACGCCCTGCCCCTCTGGCGCCGTGGCAACAAACTGTTCGTGGGGATTTGCGACCCGACCAATCATCAAGCCATCAATGACATCCAGTTCAGCACCGGGTTGAACACCGAAGCCATCCTGGTGGAGGACGATAAACTCAGCGACGCCATCGAGAAATTCTTCGACAGCCATTCCACCGGCCTGGAAGACATGGCCGATGTTGACCTTGACGGGCTGGACATCGAGTCGGTCGACGACAACAAAAAGGACGCCATCGCCGGCCAGGATGCCGATGACGCGCCGGTGGTGCGTTTCGTCCACAAGATGTTGCTCGATGCGATCAAAAGCGGCTCTTCCGACCTGCATTTCGAACCCTACGAAAAAACCTACCGGGTGCGGATGCGCACCGACGGCATGCTCCGCGAAGTCGCCAGTCCGCCAAGCCAACTGGCCAACCGCATTGCGGCGCGGCTGAAAGTCATGGCCAGCCTCGACATCTCCGAGCGGCGCAAACCCCAGGACGGGCGGATCAAGATGCGCCTGTCCAAGACCAAGTCCATCGACTTCCGGGTCAATACCCTGCCAACCCTGTGGGGCGAGAAAGTGGTGATCCGGATCCTCGACCCGTCCAGCGCGCAAATGGGCATCGATGCCCTCGGCTACGAGCCTGAGCAGAAAGACTTGTACATGGCCGCGCTGAAGCAGCCACAGGGGATGATCCTGGTCACCGGGCCGACCGGCTCGGGCAAGACCGTGTCGCTCTACACCGGCCTGAATATCCTCAACACCGTGGACATCAACATCTCCACCGCCGAAGACCCGGTGGAGATCAACATGGAGGGCATCAACCAGGTCAACGTCAACCCCAAGCAAGGGCTGGATTTCGCCCAGGCGCTGCGATCATTCCTGCGTCAGGACCCGGACGTGATCATGGTCGGTGAAATCCGCGACCTCGAAACCGCCGAAGTCGCCATCAAGGCCGCCCAGACCGGGCACATGGTGCTTTCCACCTTGCACACCAACAGTGCTGCAGAAACCCTGACCCGCTTGCACAACATGGGCATTCAGGGCTTCAACATCGCCACCTCGGTCACCCTGATCATCGCCCAGCGGCTGGCGCGCAAATTGTGCAGCCATTGCAAGAAACCCATCGTGATTCCCCGCGAAGCGCTGCTCAAGGAAGGCTTCCCCGAGGAACGCATCGGCTCATTCACGATCTATGAGCCGGTCGGCTGTGATCAGTGCAACCGCGGTTACAAAGGTCGAGTGGGGATTTATGAAGTGGTAAAGAACACACCGGACCTGCAACGACTGATCATGGCCGAAGGCAACTCACTGGAAATCGACATCCAGATGCGCAAGGACGGTTTTAATGACTTGCGCACCTCGGGCTTGATCAAGGCCATGCAAGGCGTCACCAGCCTTGAAGAAATCAACCGGGTCACCAAGGACTGAACATGGCGGTCAAAGCAGCAAAAATCAGTGTCTACGCCTGGGAAGGAACGGACAGGAAAGGTTCCAAAATGACCGGCGAGTTGAGCGGTCTCAACCCGGCGCTGATCAAGGCCCAGTTGCGCAAGCAGGGAATCAACCCCGGCAAGGTGCGCAAGAAATCCGCCTCGATTTTCAGCTTTGGCAACCGCATCAAGGCTCAGGAAATTGCCCTGTTTACCCGGCAGATGGCAACGATGATGAAAGCCGGCGTGCCGCTGCTGCAATCGTTCGACATCATCGGTGAAGGCTTCGACAACCCGGCCATGCGCAAACTGGTGGACGAGGTGAAGCAGGAAGTCGCGGCGGGTAACAGCTTCGCTGCGTCCTTGCGAAAAAAGCCGCAGTACTTCGATGAGCTGTACTGCAACCTGGTGGACGCGGGTGAGCAGGCCGGCGCGCTGGACACCCTGCTGGAACGGGTGGCGACTTATAAGGAAAAGAGCGAAAGCCTCAAGGCCAAGATCAAGAAAGCCATGACCTACCCGCTGGCGGTGGTCTTTGTGGCGATCATTGTCACCGGGATTCTGCTGGTCAAGGTGGTGCCGCAGTTCGAGTCGGTGTTCAAGGGCTTTGGCGCCGAATTGCCGGCCTTCACCGTGATGGTCATCGGCTTGTCGGAGTTCTTGCAGGCTTGGTGGTGGATGTTACTTGGCGTGTTGATCGCCGCGATCTTCGGTGTGCGCCACGCCTTTGAAACCTCCCAGGCCTTTCGGGACCGCATGGACACTTGGCTGCTGAAGCTGCCGCTGATCGGCACACTGATGTACAAGTCCGCCGTGGCCCGTTACGCCCGCACCCTGTCGACCACATTCGCCGCCGGTGTGCCGTTGGTCGAGGCCCTGGAGTCAGTGGCGGGCGCGACCGGCAACATCGTGTTCAAGCGAGCGGTGCTGCGCATCAAGCAGGACGTGTCGACCGGCATGCAGCTGAATTTCTCCATGCGCACCTCGGGCATCTTTCCCAGCATGGCGATCCAGTTGACCGCCATTGGCGAAGAATCCGGTGCACTGGACGACATGCTCGATAAGGTCGCGAGCTTCTACGAGGACGAAGTGGACAATATGGTCGATAACCTCACCAGCCTGATGGAGCCGTTCATCATGGTGGTGCTGGGTGTTATTGTCGGTGGCCTGGTGGTTGCGATGTACCTGCCCATCTTCCAACTCGGCTCAGCGATCTGACATGCCCTTGAACGAAATCCTGATCCTCTATCCGCTGGTGTTCGTGGTCATCGCCCTGGCGGTCGGCCTGCTGGTTGGCAGTTTCCTCAACGTGGTGGTCTGGCGCCTGCCGAAAATGCTCCACCGCGAATGGCGGCTGCAAGCCCATGACGTGTTGGGCGTTCCGCCCGAAGCACCGGGCCCGGCCTACAACTTGATGCTGCCTCATTCCCACTGCCCACAGTGCGACCATCGAATCCGCGCCTGGGAAAACATCCCGCTGCTCAGTTATCTGTTTTTACGGGGTCGATGCTCGAACTGCGCCGCGCCAATCAGCAAACGTTATCCGCTGACTGAACTGGCCTGCGGTCTGCTCTCGGGGTTTATCGCCTGGCATTTCGGCTTCGGCTGGCAGGCCTGCATGGTGCTGGTGCTGACCTGGGGTTTGCTGGGCATGAGTCTGATCGACGCCGAGCACCAACTGCTGCCGGATGTGTTGGTGCTGCCGCTGCTGTGGCTGGGGTTGATCGTCAACAGCTTCGGATTGTTCGTGTCATTGCATGAAGCGTTGTGGGGCGCAGTGGCCGGTTACATGACGTTGTGGTCGGTGTTCTGGCTGTTCAAGCTGCTCACCGGCAAGGATGGCATCGGCCATGGCGATTTCAAGCTGCTGGCCCTGCTCGGGGCCTGGGGTGGCTGGCAGATATTGCCGCTGACCCTCCTCCTGTCATCGCTCGTGGGGGCCATCATCGGGGTAATTTTGCTGCGACTGCGCAACGCGAAAACCTCGACTCCGATCCCCTTCGGACCCTTTCTGGCAATTGCCGGCTGGATTGCCTTGCTCTGGGGTGGTCAAATAACCGGCTTCTATTGGCAGTTTGTCGGTTTGAAATGAATACCCCTGTGGAAAAACCCTGGATCCTGGGCTTGACCGGCGGCATCGGCAGCGGCAAAAGCGCGGCTGCCCAGCACTTCATCGACCTGGGCGTGCACGTAGTGGACGCCGATCATGCAGCCCGCTGGGTGGTGGAGCCGGGGCGCCCGGCGCTGGCGAAGATCGCCGAACATTTCGGCCCCGGCGTATTGCAAGCCGACGGGCAACTGGATCGCGCGGCATTGCGCAAACTGATCTTTGAGGTGGCGGAGGAACGCCGCTGGCTCGAAGCGTTGCTGCATCCGCTGATCGCCAAGGAAATCACCGATCACCTGGCCAAGGCACAATCGCCTTACGCGATTCTGGTTTCGCCGTTGCTGATCGAGTCCGGCCAGTACGCCATGACCCAACGGGTCCTGGTGATCGACGCCCCGGAACAGCTACAGATCGAACGCACCTTGCAGCGTGACCAGACCAGCGAGCAACAGGTCCAGGCGATCCTCAAGGCGCAATCCAGCCGCCAGGACCGCGTGAGCCACGCCGACGATGTGGTGGTCAACGACCGCGACCTCGCCTGGCTGCACAGCGAGGTCGAACGCCTGCATCACTTTTACCTTACTTTGCGTGGAGGCCAGTCATGAGCCAGACCCCAACCGTCAATTGTCCAACCTGTGGCGCCCCTGTCGAATGGAGCGCCGACAGCACGTTCCGGCCATTCTGTTCGGACCGTTGCAAACTGATCGACCTGGGCGCCTGGGCATCGGAAGAACACAAGATTCCGGTCAGCCCGGACGCCGAAGACGAGATGTTCAGCGAAGACTTCGAGCCGCGCCACTGAGACTCAGGGCCGCATAAAGCCATAGTCCTGGTCTTCATCGAGGTTTTCCGCGAGAAAGCGCAACTCGTCGGCCAGGTCTTCGGCACTGCGCACCGCCTTGCTCTGCTGCACCACCGCGCTGAGCAAGGCGCGCAGGCTCAATCCCGGATCAAACCCCACTTCCTGCGCGCCATCCAGACTCTGACGCAGCTCCTGCCTTGCCCATTCGTACACACTCATTTCGATGCTCCTGAAGGTTTTGCAGAGCATGGAAGCGTCAGCGATTGATGGATTTGATGTGGATCAAGACTTGGGATCGTCGTCTTTCCAGGGCGCCGAAAGGTAGCGTGTGCGGTTGAAGGTCTCCAGCCATTCCGGGCTGAACACCACCAGCGCGCTGACAATCATGCCGTTGATGAAAGCTTCCGGAAAAATCAGCAGCCACAGATAACCGACAAAATCTTCCAGCCAGTACGGCATCTCGAAACGTTCGTTGAACCACAACAGCCACAGCGCCAGTAATAGGCACAGCAACGCTGACAGCGCCGCTGCAAAGAAGCCGGAAACGAAGATATACACAAAGGGATTTCGCGGCTGTGCGCGCTCGACCAGGATCGCACAGCATTCGGTCACCAGCACCGGCAACAAAATCAGCAGCGCACCGTTGACCCCGAAGGCCGCCAGATCCTGACGCCCGAGCAGCACCAGCCCGCACTGCGCCACCAAGGCACCGACGATCGCCAACGGCCAATCCAGCAGCAACGTTACAGCCGTCATGCCAATGAAGTGATACGACACGCCTGTATCGAAATCACGTCGTACCAGCCACAGCATGAACAGCGCGAACACCGTGCCGAACAGCAAATGCTGACGGCGGCTGTCGGTGAACAGTTCAACCCACGGCGCACGCCAGATGGCCCAGAGCAACACAGGCACAAGAATCAGCCAGCCGACTGTCAGCGTTTGCAGGGACAGCAGCTCGGCACCGATCATGGTCGAACCTTCTCCAGTGCCTCATGCAGCTGCGCGGCCGTGGCATATTCGTGTTGCGCAACCAAATGACCGTCTTTGAGTTGCAGCCACAGCACTTTATCCACAGCCCCGGGATAGCGCGGCGCCACACGCCCCTCGCGGTCCAGCATGACCCGGTAGGCATAATCGCGCATGGCCGGAACGGCAAACATCTTCGCGATCAGCCGTGGCATGCGCTGGATGTCCGCTAAAAACACGACGTGTCGCGCCTCCAGATAACCCTTGGGCTGGCCTTGCAGCGCAGCGTCAACCAGTTTGGCAGCGTCCATGCTTCGCGCCACCAGCAACGTCTGAGTCTGATTATCGAGCGTGTAGGCCTGGTCGAATTGATCGAGCAAGGTCCAGGGCGCCAGTCGCTCACCCACCTCCAGCGCCTGGGCCCATAAGGGCAGAAGACTCAGCAGTAACACCGGCCAATATTTCACGTTCAACCCCTTGTCAGATCGCTTAGGCATCATTGCCATCAGTCTACACCGCCCGTTCCGACTGCCCAGTGACGTCCTTTGCCGGTAAACGCTTTCAGCTTGTCGCATTTGAACGCTAAGCTTGGGCCTATGGATGACTCAGATTATTTACGCCTGCTGACCATCGCGGCCGAGCAAGCCAACGCATTCCTGTCCAATGCCCGCAAATGGGAGCGTGAGCGTTGGGTTTGCCAGCGCCTGCTGCAAGGCCTGAACATTCCCTATCGCGCCGACGAGTTTGCCCCTGCCGGGGAGCCACCGGACGTGCTGTTTCGTGACGCCAGTTTCGAGGTGTTCTTCGTCCTCGACGAAGGCCGGCGCCTCAACGACGAATGGCGCGATGAGCTGCAACGCCGGCGCAGCGCGTTTTCCCTGAGCCAGCTCGTGCGTCGCGAGGCCAAGCCCCGGCGCATTCCCGCTAATGAATTTCTGCTGAGACTGGCGCCGACCTTGCGTAAAAAAGCGCACAACTACAAAGAACGCGGCATGGACCTGGGGGAACTGGACATCATCGCGTTCGCCAGCCTCAAGCGTGAAGTACTGGACCTCAACAGCCATTTTCCACCGCCGACCGAATACCTGCGCCAGGGCTGGCGCTCGCTGTCGCTGGTCGGCCCGACGTTCGCCCGCGTGCTGTTCGCCCACCCGGATGCCCCGGATTTCCTGCGCAATAACCTGGGGCGCAGCATCGTCTTCGACGTCGGGATCAGCCTGTGAGCCCGTTACAGGAATTAATCGCCGAAGTCCCACAAACCGGCCGCGTGCGCTGGATCGGCGTGCGCCCGGAACCTCACGTGCCGATGATCGAACTGGATGCCGTGGAGGCGCGACTTGAAGCCGGCCTGACCGGCGACCGAGCCCGCCCCGGTGTCCGCAATGCGCGGCAAGTGACGTTGATCCAGTGGGAACATCTGGCGGTGATCAGTTCGCTGATGGGCCGCCCGCACGACCAACCGGTCTTGCCTGAAGAGTTGCGGCGCAACCTCGTTATCAGTGGTATCAACCTGTTCAGCCTCAAGGGTCGGCGTTTCCGCATCGGCCAGGCCATTTTCGAAACCACCGGCTGGTGCCAGCCGTGTGCGCGTCTGCAGAACAACCTGGGCCCCGGGACGTTTCAGGCCGTTCGCGGACATGGCGGAATCACAGCCCGAGTGTTACAAGGTGGAATCATCCGCCTGGACGATACGGTGAGCGTCGAGCCCATTCCCGACAGCGGCTATGCTCCGTTCAACGTTCGTTAATCAGCCTGTAGCTTCTACACATTCAGCAACGTCTACCTGACGAGGCCCAATATGACCAGCCGCCTGAACCCCGACGACCAGAAGCATGTCGAAGAGTACCTGCACCTGTCCCAGCACCGAGTCGAGCGCCGGCCTTTCCGGCCGTGGATGCTCCTGGTGGTGGTGTTGGCAGTGACCATTGGTTTAGGCCTGTTGAGCCGATTTATCAGTTACCTGACGCTATGAGCAGCTTCGCGCTCGCTCGGGTAATTGCACCGATTTCTTTTAGCCTTGCGAGATATCCCTATGACTCATCGTATTGTCATCGTTGGCGGCGGCGCCGGCGGTCTGGAGTTGGCTACCCGTCTGGGTAAGACTCTGGGCAAACGTGGCACGGCCAGTGTGATGCTGGTCGACGCGAACCTGACCCACATCTGGAAGCCGCTGTTGCACGAAGTGGCGGCCGGGTCGCTGAACTCTTCCGAAGACGAACTCAACTATGTTGCCCAGGCGAAATGGAACCACTTCGAGTTCCAGCTGGGGCGCATGAGCGGGCTCGATCGCGAACGAAAGAAAATCCAGCTGGCCGCCACTTACGACGAAGCCGGCCTGGAACTGGTGCCGGCGCGTGAAGTGGCTTACGACTCGCTGGTGATTGCCGTCGGCAGTACCACCAACGATTTCGGCACGCAGGGCGCGGCGCAGCATTGCCTGTTTCTCGACACCCGCAAACAGGCCGAGCGTTTCCACCAGCAACTGCTCAATCACTACCTGCGCGCCCATGCCGGTCAGACCGACAAGGTCGAGCAGATCAGCGTCGCCATCGTCGGTGCGGGGGCCACCGGGGTTGAGCTGGCCGCCGAACTGCACAACGCCGCGCATGAATTGGCGGCTTACGGCCTGGACCGGATCAAACCGGAAAACATGCACATCACCCTGATCGAAGCCGGCCCACGGGTGCTGCCAGCCCTGCCGGAACGCATCGGCGGGCCTGTGCATAAAACCCTGGAGAAGCTCGGGGTCAACGTCATGACCAATGCGGCGGTCAGCGAAGTGACTGCTGACAGCTTGATCACCGCCGACGGCAAAGTGATCAACGCCAGCCTGAAAGTCTGGGCCGCCGGCATTCGTGCGCCGGGTTTCCTCAAGGACATCGATGGCCTGGAAACCAACCGCATCAACCAGCTGCAAGTGCTGCCGACCCTGCAAACCACCCGCGACGAAAACATTTTCGCCTTCGGGGACTGCGCGGCCTGCCCGCAACCGGGCACCGATCGCAACGTACCGCCGCGCGCCCAAGCTGCGCACCAGCAAGCTTCGTTGCTGGCCAAATCGCTGAAACTGCGGATCGAAGGCAAGGCGTTGCCGGAGTACAAGTACACCGATTACGGCTCGCTGATCTCGCTGTCACGTTTTTCGGCGGTGGGTAACTTGATGGGCAACCTGACCGGGAGCGTGATGCTCGAAGGCTGGCTGGCGCGGATGTTCTACGTGTCGCTATATCGCATGCACCAGATGGCGCTGTATGGCGCGTTTCGCACGGCGATGCTGATGCTCGGTAGCAAAATCGGCCGCGGGACTGAGCCGCGACTCAAACTGCACTAGGATTTTCAGCGTCTATCTAGGCCTTTTCGCGGGCAAGCCCGCTCCCACAGGTAATGTGTCGACCGTGAAATCCGCGTTCAACGCGTAACCTGCAGGAGCGAGGCTTGCCCGCGATGCAGGCGCCTCGGTCTAACCTGCGGACACTTGTGTGTCTCACTGTATCTCCCGCCGCGATTCCACCCCTTCGCTTACAAACTCCCCCTTGCGCGACACAGTAGCGATACACCCCGCCCTTTAAATGGCCACATCCGAGCAAGGCAACTCGCCCGCTACGGTTATCGCCGCACTCACGTGGCGTCCTTTATCGAACGGTTGTGTCGTGCAACCCAGGAGTATTGAAATGTCCCGTACTACCAAAAACACTATTGGCCTGCTCGGCGCTGTTTTGGCCGGCGGCATGATGTTGTCCGGTTCCGTATTCGCAGCGCAGCCGTTGACCCAGGGCTACCTGCTGGCCTCGGCCGAACAGGTGGTGAAAACCCCTGAAGGCAAGTGTGGCGAAGGCAAGTGTGGCGATGCGTCGATGGCGAAGACCGATACCGATGGCGACGGCAAGGTCTCCCGTGCCGAATTCCAGAAAGTCGCGCCGAAGTCCAATTTTGACAAGATCGACACCAACCATGATGGCTTCATCGACGAGCAAGAGGCTTACGACAACGTAAAAGCCAACTTCGAAGCCAATGGCAAGAAAATGCCAAAAGGTCTCTTCGAACATTTGAAAGACCAAGACGGCGCCTAAGCCTTCAGGAATCAAACCGCGCTTTTCCTTCGGGAAGCGCGGTTTTTTTCGTCTGGCGATTTACACCTGGAAGCGCTGCACCATAGTGCGCAGCGAATTGGCCAGTTGTGAAAGCTCATGGCTCGAAGCGTTGGTCTGATCCGCACCGGCCGCGGAACGCACCGACAGGTCGCGGATATTCACCAGGTTGCGGTCGACTTCCCGCGCCACTTGCGCTTGTTCTTCAGCAGCGCTGGCGATCACCAGGTTACGTTCGTGAATCTGATGGACCGACTCGGTGATGGTCTGCAACGCCTCGCCCGCACGCTCGGCCAGGGCCAATGTGCTGGCCGCACGGGTCGAGCTCGCCTGCATGGAGTCCAGCGCCTGGGTTGAGCCACTGCGCATGCCCTGTACCATTTGCTCGATTTCCTGGGTCGATTGCTGGGTGCGATACGCCAGCGCACGTACTTCGTCCGCCACCACCGCAAAACCTCGACCGCTTTCCCCGGCCCGCGCCGCTTCGATGGCTGCGTTGAGCGCCAGCAGATTAGTTTGCTCGGCAATGGCCCGAATCACATCCAGCACCTTGCCAATGTCCTGCGACTGGTTGGCCAGGGATTGCACCAGCCCACCGGTGATCTGCACATCGCTGGCAAGTGCGCTGATGGCGGTGACGGTTTCGCTGACACGCTCCTGGCCAACGTGTGCGGACTCACTGGATTGGCGCGTGGCGTCGGAGGTCGACACGGCGTTGCGCGCAACCTCTTCCACGGCGGTGGTCATTTCAGTGACGGCGGTGGCGGCTTGTTCAATCTCGTTGTTCTGTTGTTGCAGGTTCTGCGTGCCGTCGAGGGTGACGGCGTTCAACTCATCAGCCGCCGTGGCCAATTGCGCCGCCGAACCGCTGATACCTTGCAGGGTTTCCCGCAGGTTCTGTTGCATGGTCGCGAGGGCCTTGAGCAAGCGGCTTACTTCGTCATTGCCATGGGTTTCGATGGGGCGAGTCAGATCGCCTCGGGCTACGTTTTCTGCGGCATGCAAGGCTTCGCCCAGCGGTTTGACGATGCTGCGCGTGAGCAACATCGCAAGGCCAACGGTGGCCAAGGCTGCGAGGGCGATGAACAAGCTAACGATCATCCGAGATGTTTCGTAGTGCGCTTCGGATTTCTGGCTTTCGGCGGCGACCTGTTTGGCGAACAGATCGGCCAAGTCATTGAGCTGTTTACCGGAACCATCGACCACGGTTTTCATGTCCACCAGCAGCAGCTTGGTCAGTTCGTCACGGCGCCCCTGCTCCGCCAGTGAGAACGATTGGGCAATGCCGGCACGATACGCCGCGAAGGTGGTTTTGAACTGGTCATACAGCGCCTTGCCTTCGACGGTGTTGACCAACTGGTCGTAGGCCGCAATCTTTTCGCTCAGTTCTTTGTCGCGGGTATCCATCTGGCCGCGATAGACAGGAATGTTCTTCGGGTCCTGATCGAGGGCCATGCGCAGGGAAATGGTGCGGATGCGCAGCATGATCTCGCGGATCTCGTCCCCGCCGCGGATACTCGGCAGCCATTGTTTCTCCACGGCCACTTCGCTGTCGCGAATACTCGACATCTGCCCCAGTGCAAAAATCCCGAGCAAAGCAACCAGTACGGCAATCAGGGCAAACCCCAGGGCGGCCCGAGGAGCAATATTCAACTGACGAAGCAACATAACGAACGCCCTATTCTTGTAGTGGCTTGGATAAGGGGTGTTGTTTCGGCAGTACCCCGTCGCCTCGTTATCGGCAAGTTGTACGATGACTGAAGTGTTGCTTCTTGAAAAACAAAAAATCGAAGACAAAAAAAATCCCCGTATCTTTCGATACGAGGATTTTTAGTATGGTCGGGGTAAGGGGATTCGAACTCCTGACATCCTGCTCCCAAAGCAGGCGCGCTACCGGACTGCGCTATACCCCGGTAAAAAAAAGGCACCTTTTAAAGGCGCCTTCTGCGAACAGAGCTTTTGGCGTCTGATCTTAAGATCTGATCCCAGCGTTAACTGGTTTCAAAAATGGTGGGTCGTGTGGGATTCGAACCTACGACCAATTGGTTAAAAGCCAACTGCTCTACCAACTGAGCTAACGACCCAAAAATGGTCGGGGTAAGGGGATTCGAACTCCTGACATCCTGCTCCCAAAGCAGGCGCGCTACCGGACTGCGCTATACCCCGGTTTGAAATTGGCTCCGTGACCAGGACTCGAACCTGGGACCCAATGATTAACAGTCATTTGCTCTACCGACTGAGCTATCACGGAACTACATATTTCAATTTACAACTGTGACGCTTGCTTCACCTCTTCGACCCGTTCGCATCGCTGCGTTCGTGTGTCTGAGGCGCGCTATTCTACAATCTTAAGCACCTCTGTCAACCCCTTAAATTGCATTCAAGTTAATGATTTGCAACTTATTTCAGATTCCTGCTTGGGGAGCAGAAACCCTTACGGGTGACTTACTGCGGGGCGCACTTTACAAGCCTTTTCCTTTCAGTTCAACAACCTGACGAAAAAAAGGCCTCGCGATGCGAGGCCTTGTTTATTTCACTGCCGTGACGGGTCAGGCAAATACGATTTCGTCGTTCTCCACCGTGCCGACAGCCGTGTCGCCAGCCATGAAACGACCGGACAGAATCAGCTGTGCCAGCGGGTTCTCGATCCAGCGCTGAATCGCCCGTTTGAGCGGTCGTGCGCCGTACACCGGGTCGTATCCCACCGCAATCAGCTTGTCCATGGCCTCTGGACTCAGCTCCAGTTTCAGCTCGCGCTCAGTCAGACGACTGCGCAGACGACCCAACTGGATCTCGGTAATGCCCGCGATCTGATCCCGCGCCAATGGCTCGAAGATCACCACTTCGTCGACCCGGTTGATGAACTCCGGCCGGAAGTGCGTGGAAATCGCATCCATCACCGCCGCACGCTGCGCCTCGCGATCACCGACCAGTTCCTGGATCTGCACCGAGCCCAGGTTGGAGGTCATGACGATCACGGTGTTCTTGAAATCCACCGTGCGGCCATGGCTGTCCGTCAGGCGGCCATCTTCCAGCACTTGCAGCAAGATGTTGAACACATCCGGGTGGGCCTTCTCGACCTCGTCCAGGAGGATCACCGAATAAGGCTTGCGACGCACCGCCTCGGTCAGGTAACCGCCCTCTTCATAGCCCACGTAGCCCGGTGGGGCACCGATCAGCCGGGCCACGGAGTGTTTCTCCATAAACTCGGACATGTCGATCCTCACCATCGCCTCTTCCGTATCAAAGAGGAACTCGGCCAGCGCCTTGCACAGCTCGGTTTTACCGACACCGGTCGGGCCGAGGAACATGAACGAACCGCTTGGGCGATTCGGGTCGGACAACCCGGCCCGGGAACGCCGCACCGCGTTGGAAACGGCGATCACCGCTTCGTCCTGACCGATCACACGCTGGTGTAACAGGCTTTCCATCTTCATCAGCTTGTCGCGCTCGCCCTCGAGCATTTTCGACACCGGAATGCCGGTCCACTTCGAGACGACTTCGGCGATCTCTTCTTCTGTCACCTTGCTGCGCAGCAACTGGTTTTCGCTTTTACCGTGCTGATCGACCATTTGCAGGCTGCGCTCCAGGTCCGGGATCACACCGTATTGCAGCTCGGCCATGCGGTTCAGGTCGCCTTTACGGCGCGCGGCTTCCAGTTCCTGACGGGACTGTTCGATTTTCTGCTGGATCTGCGCAGAGCCCTGTACCTCGGCTTTTTCCGAGTTCCAGATTTCTTCTAGGTCCGAATACTCACGTTCGAGGCGGACGATTTCTTCCTGAAGTTTTTCCAGACGTTTTATCGCGGCTTCGTCGCTTTCTTTCTTCAGCGCCTGGGATTCCACCTTCAACTGAATCAAGCGACGTTCCAGGCGATCCAGGACTTCCGGCTTGGAGTCGATCTCCATGCGGATACGGCTGGCCGCTTCGTCGATCAGGTCGATGGCCTTGTCCGGCAATTGACGGTCTGTAATGTAGCGATGGCTGAGCTTGGCCGCGGCGATGATGGCGCCGTCGGTGATCGCGACTTTGTGGTGAACCTCATAACGCTCTTTGAGGCCACGCAGAATCGCGATGGTGTCTTCTTCGCTCGGCTCGTCCACCAGGACTTTCTGGAAGCGCCGTTCGAGGGCTGCATCCTTCTCTATATATTGGCGGTACTCGTTGAGTGTCGTCGCGCCAACGCAGTGCAGCTCACCGCGCGCCAACGCGGGCTTGAGCATGTTGCCCGCATCCATCGAGCCTTCGCCTTTGCCGGCGCCGACCATGGTGTGCAGTTCGTCGATGAACAGAATGATTTGCCCTTCCTGCTTCGACAGCTCGTTGAGCAAGGATTTGAGGCGTTCTTCGAACTCGCCGCGGTACTTGGCACCGGCGATCAGCGCCCCCATGTCCAGGGACAACAGACGCTTGCCCTTGAGACCGTCCGGCACTTCACCGTTGATGATGCGCTGGGCCAGGCCTTCGGCGATGGCGGTTTTACCCACGCCAGGTTCACCGATCAGCACCGGGTTATTCTTGGTGCGACGTTGCAGGACCTGGATGGTCCGGCGAATTTCGTCGTCACGGCCGATCACCGGGTCGAGCTTGCCTTCTTCGGCACGCTTGGTCAGGTCGACGGTGTACTTGTCCAGCGCCTGGCGCGATTCTTCGTGGTTGGCGTCATTGACCGCTTCGCCGCCACGCAGATTAGTGATCGCGTTTTCGAGGGCTTTTTTGCTGACGCCCTGACCGAGCAGCAATTTTCCGAGCTTGCTGTTCTCGTCCATCGCGGCGAGCAACACCAACTCACTGGAAATGAACTGATCGCCCTTCTGCTGGGCCAGGCGATCGGCCTGGTTAAGTAGGCGCGCCAGATCCTGCGACATGTTCACGTCGCCGGTCGGGTTCTGGATTTTCGGGAGCTGGTCGAGCTCTTTGGTCAGCTCTTTACGCAGGCTGTTGACGTCGAAACCGACCTGCATCAACAGGGGTTTGATCGAACCACCCTGCTGTTCAAGCATGGCCTGCATCAAGTGCGCCGGCTCGATGCCGGGATGGTCCAGGCCGACGGCCAGGGATTGGGCGTCGGATAGAGCTAACTGCAACTTGCTGGTTAAACGATCTATACGCATGGGTCACCTTCCTTTTGAGCAGGCCGGACCTATAAAACATCCTGAATGAAGAAACCTGCCAGATACCTCATTAGATGTGGTCGATTCTGGGAGATTCAAGCGTCGTACAGTTGATGTAGATCAGAGAAGTCTAGCGTTCGAGCCAGACAAGGGAGGCAAACCGACCGGTGCGTGGGTTGCGGCGGTAGGAAAAGAAGCGAGGATCGGTGACGGTGCAGAAACCGCCGCCATAAACAGCGGTGACACCACGAACGGCCAGACGTAGGCGCGCCAGCTCGTAGATGTCGGCCATGAACTTGCCGGCATTTTGGCTGGGCACGAAGGCCTTGGCCGCTTCGGGCAGTTGCTGGACGAAGGTCTCGCGTACTTCGGGGCCGACCTCAAAAGCTTGCGGGCCAATGGCCGGGCCCAGCCAGACCAGCACGTCTTCTGGTGGCACATCGAGACTATCGAGGGTGGCTTCGAGCACACCCGCCGCCAATCCACGCCAACCGGCATGGGCCGCCGCTACGCGAGTGCCCGCACGGTCGCAAAACAAGGCTGGCAGGCAATCAGCGGTCATTGCCGCGCAGGCAATGCCAGGTGTTGCGGTCCAACTTGCGTCAGCAGTGGCCACGAGGCCTGGATCAGCATGAGCCACGACAATGCCGTGAACCTGCTTTAACCAGGCTGGCTGAATAGAGAAATGATCGGTGAGGCGACGGCGATTTTCGGCAACCGCTTCGGGGTTGTCGTCGACGTGATCGCCAAGGTTGAGGCTGTCGAACGGCGCCAGACTGACGCCGCCCGCTCGGGTGGTCACACAGGCTTTCACCCCGGCAGGCGCAGGCCAGTCGGGAATCAGCCAGTCACTCATCCGATGAACGCCTCACGGTCTTGCTTGAGCAGGGTCAGCAACCAGACGAAATCGTCCGGCAGTGGCGATTCCCAGCTCATGCGTTTTCCGGTAGTCGGGTGATCCAGCTCCAGGAACCGTGCGTGCAGGGCCTGACGCGGGAACGCCTTCAACGATTCGACCATGGTCACACTGGCAGCCGGTGGAATACGGAAGCGACCACCGTAGGCAGGGTCTCCGACCAACGGGTAGTTGATGTGAGCCATGTGCACGCGAATCTGGTGTGTACGACCGGTTTCCAGCTTCACCCGCACATGCGTGTGGGAGCGGAAACGCTCGAGCACGCGGTAATGGCTGACGGCTTGCTTGCCCCCTTCCATCACGGCCATGCGCTGGCGTTGCTGGCCGTGACGACCGATCGGCGCATTGATCTTGCCGCCGGCCGTCACCACACCGATCACGATGCATTCGTAGATCCGGCTTACGCTGCGGCTCTGCAATTGCGTGACAAGCTGTGTCTGCGCCTGAATGGTCTTGGCCACCACCATCAGACCGGTGGTGTCCTTGTCAAGGCGATGCACGATACCGGCGCGGGGCACATTGATAATGTCCGGCACGTGGTGCAGCAAGGCGTTGAGCAAGGTGCCATCCGCGTGACCGGCGGCAGGATGCACCACCAGACCCGCGGGTTTGTTGATCACCAGGATGTCGTCGTCTTCATAGACGATGTCCAGCTCGATGTCTTGAGCGATCCATTCGCCCTGAGCTTCCTGCTCGGCAGTCAGTTCAAGAATGGCACCACCATGAACGATGTCTCGCGGGCGGATAACCGCCCCATCCACAGTCAGGCGGCCGTCTTTGATCCAGGCGGAAAGGCGCGAGCGCGAGTGCTCAGCGAATAATTGTGCGGCGACTTGATCGAGGCGTTGGCCGCCCAATTCGGACGGCACCTCTGCGCGAAGTTCAATTTTATCGGACATGCTCAGACTAGGCGTCGGCACAGCCTTTGGTTTCGGCTGCGCGCTTGTGGTTAAATACGGCGTCTTTTGCCCCGAGGCTTATCAACGGGGCGCTCATCATAACAGGACGGCCCCGCCCAAGACAGCGGCCGTCATAGGGACGCAAGCCGCCATGCAAGTGAAACACCTGCTGCTGATCGCCATCCTCGCATTGACCGCTGCTTGCTCATCGAAGGAAGTCGTAGACGAAAACCTTAGCGAAGTCGAGCTGTACCAGCAGGCTCAGACCGACCTGGACAACAACAGCTACACTGCCGCCACAGCCAAGCTGAAGGCGCTGGAGTCGCGTTATCCGTTCGGGCGCTACGCCGATCAGGCTCAACTCGAGCTGATCTACGCCAACTACAAGAACACCGAGCCTGAGGCTGCGAAGTCTGCTGCCGAGCGTTTCATTCGTTTGCACCCACAGCATCCGAACGTGGATTACGCGTATTACCTCAAGGGTCTGACTTCTTTCGACCAGGACGTCGGCCTGCTGTCGCGTTTCCTGCCGCTGGACATGACCAAGCGTGACCCGGGTGCTGCCCGCGACTCGTACAACGAGTTCGCCCAGCTGACCAGCCGTTTCCCGAACAGCCGCTACTCGCCGGACGCCAAGCAGCGCATGATCTACCTGCGCAACCTGCTGGCGGCCTACGAGATTCACGTTGCCGACTACTACCTGACCCGTCAGGCCTATGTCGCCGCCGCGAACCGTGGCCGTTACGTGGTGGAAAACTTCCAGGAAACCCCGTCGGTCGGTGACGGCCTGGCAGTGATGACTGAAGCCTACCAACGTCTGCACCTGGACGACCTGGCAGCCACCAGTCTCGAAACCCTGAAGCTCAACTACCCGAACCATCCAAGTTTGGTAGACGGTCAGTTCAAGCCTTCGGTCGACGAAGCCGACAACCGTTCGTGGCTGAGCAAGGCCACCCTGGGCCTGATCGAATCCCGTCCGCCGCTGCCGCCGGGCGAAACCCGCGCCAACCAGGACGTGCAGAAGCAGTTCCAGGATGCCAAGGACGCGATTCCGAACGATCTGAAGCCTAAAGATGCAGATGGCGACGTGATCGAAGAAGAGGAACACGAAGCGCAAGGCAACAACGAAGACCGCTCGTGGTTCAGCTACATGACCTTCGGTGTGTTCGACTGACACATCGGGTTATGCAAAAAGGGAGACTCTTGAGTCTCCCTTTTTTATTGCGCTGTGCGCAGGTCAGGTCCTTGGCTAAACTGCCTGCTCATTAGCCAATAAAGCAGCTCACCATGCTTCGTTTACTGTTCTGGATCGCCCTGATTGCCGCTGCGGTATGGTTCTGGCGAAAGTTCAAGGCTTCGACTTCCGCGCCCAGGTCCTCCGCCGAGCTGGATGCCGCGCCGATGGTCCGCTGCGCGCATTGCGGCGTACACCTGCCCCGCGATCGCGCACTGAGCCTTCAGCAACAATGGTATTGCAGCCAGGCTCACCTTGAGCAAGGCCCGGGCCCAAGTGGTCGCTGAGACGTCCAGTCCCGGCGGCAAACAGGCCCAGCGACTGTTGCGCCTTTATCATCTCTACCGTTTAAGCGTCGGCATCACCCTGGTGCTGTTGATTTCCAGCAACATGGACAGCCAGTTGCTGGCCTTCGCCCAGGACGACCTGCTGCGCAGTGGCAGTTGGTTGTACCTGGTGCTGAACATCCTGCTGGTGGTCTTTTGGGAGAACACCCGACGGCCTTCACAGCTTTTCAGCCTCGCATTGGTCGATGTCCTGCTGCTGTGCGGCCTGTTCTATGCCGCGGGCGGCGTGGCCAGCGCCATCGGCAACCTGCTCATTGTCTCGGTGGCCATCAGCAACACCCTGTTGCGCGGACGTATCGGCTTGTTGATCGCGGCGGTCGCCGCCCTTGGCATCGTCGGCCTTGGCTTCCTCCTGAGCTTCAGTCACCCGATCAGTCCCGGCGAGTACCTGCAAGTCGGCACCCTCGGCGCGCTGTGTTTTGCCGCTGCGTTGCTGGTGCAAGGTCTGATCAGGCGACTGGAAGTCAGCGAGCACCTCGCCGAACAACGGGCCAGTGAAGTGGTTGGCCTGGAAGCGCTCAATGCGTTGATCCTGCATCGCATGCGCACGGGCATCCTGGTGCTGGACGACCAGCGACGGGTGCAACTGGCCAATCACAGCGCCTTGATCCTGCTGGGGCAAAACGACCTCGATGGTCAATTGATCGACGACTATTCGCCGACACTGGTCGAACGCCTTCAGCTGTGGTTCAACAATCCATCGCTGCGACCGCAAAGCCTGAAAATCGCCAGCAGTGGTGTTGAACTGCAACCCAGCTTCATTGCCCTGGACCAAAGCCCGAACCACCATACCCTGGTGTTTCTCGAGGACCTTGCCCAGATCGCCCAACAAGCGCAGCAACTGAAACTTGCCGCACTCGGTCGCCTGACGGCCGGTATCGCCCATGAAATCCGCAATCCACTGGGCGCCGTTAGTCATGCCGCGCAGCTATTGCAGGAATCCAAGGAACTGAACGGCGCGGATCGGCGTCTGACGCAGATTATTCAAGACCACTCTCAGCGAATGAATCGGGTTATCGAAAACGTCCTTCAAATGTCCCGCCGCCAGCAAACCGTATCGCAACGGCTTGATCTGAAGCCGTGGCTGGAGCACTTCGTCGCCGAAACCCGTGAAGGCACGACCGATCGCCAATTGATTCACCTGCACATCGGCCCCGGCGACTTCAAAACCCTGATGGACCCGAATCAGCTGACCCAGATTCTCGACAATCTGTTGCGCAATGCCTGGCGCCATAGCGCCCTGAATCACGACTTGGCGCAGGTCTGGCTCGAGATGTTTGTCGAACCAGACAGCCAGTTGCCGACGCTCGAAGTCCGGGACAACGGCCCCGGCGTGGCGCCGGACCAACAGTCGCATTTGTTCGAACCGTTCTTTACCACCAGTAGCCAGGGCACAGGCCTGGGGCTTTATCTGTCCCGTGAGCTGTGCGAAAGCAACCAGGCCCGCCTAGACTTCAAACCACGCCAAGGCGGCGGCTGCTTTCGCATCACTTTTGCTCACGGACGGAAACAAAGTTGAACATGAGCCCACGGCCAAAAGTCCTGATCGTCGACGACGAACCGGATATCCGCGAACTCCTGGAAATCACCCTGGGACGGATGAAACTCGACACCTACAGTGCCCGCAACCTTGGCGAAGCCCAGGCCTTGTTGACGCGGGAGACATTCGACCTGTGCCTGACGGACATGCGCCTGCCCGACGGCACCGGCCTTGAGTTGGTGCAGTACATCCAGCAGCGTTACCCACACGTGCCGGTGGCGATGATCACCGCTTACGGCAGCCTCGAAACGGCGATCAACGCCCTCAAGGCAGGGGCTTTCGACTTCCTGACCAAGCCGGTTGACCTGACGCGCCTGCGCGAACTGGTCACCAGTGCCCTGCGCTTGCCGGCACCGGGTGGCACCAGTACCGCCATCGATCGTCGGTTACTGGGCGATTCACTGCCCATGCGCAACCTGCGCAAACAAATCGACAAACTCGCCCGCAGTCAGGCCCCGGTGTACATCAGCGGCGAATCCGGCAGCGGCAAGGAATTGGTCGCCCGACTGATCCACGAGCAGGGCCCGCGGGCCAATCAACCGTTCGTCCCGGTCAACTGCGGGGCCATTCCGTCGGAGTTGATGGAAAGCGAATTCTTCGGTCATCGCAAAGGCAGTTTCAGCGGCGCCATCGAAGACAAGCCCGGGCTATTCCAGGCCGCCCACGGCGGCACACTGTTTCTCGACGAAGTCGCCGATCTGCCCTTGGCGATGCAGGTCAAACTGCTCCGGGCCATTCAGGAGAAAGCCATTCGCAGTGTCGGTGGTCAGCAAGAAATGGTGGTCGATGTCCGCATCCTTTGCGCCACCCACAAAGACCTCGATGCCGAAGTCACCGCCGAACGCTTTCGCCAGGATTTGTACTACCGGTTGAACGTGATCGAACTACGCGTTCCTTCTTTGCGCGAGCGCCGCGACGACATCGAACCGCTGGCCAGCCATGTACTCAAGCGCCTGGCGACCGGCAGTGGTCAACCCGCCGCAAAACTCCATCCACTCGCCCTGGACGCACTGAAAAGCTACCGCTTTCCGGGTAACGTGCGGGAACTGGAGAACGTGCTGGAACGGGCTTACACCCTGTGTGAGAACAAACAGATTGAAGCCAGCGACCTGCGACTGGCCGAAGGTAACTGCATGGCAGAGAGCGGCGTGCCGGACCTGACGCAGATCGACAACCTGGAAGACTATCTGGAAAACGTCGAACGCAAACTCATCCTCCAGGCACTAGAGGAAACCCGCTGGAACCGCACGGCGGCGGCTCAGCGGTTGAATCTTTCATTCAGGTCGATGCGTTATCGGCTCAAGAAATTGGGTCTGGATTGAGGGCCCCTTCGCGGGCAAGCCTCGCTCCTACAGGGGATTCACGTCGTTCCAAAATGCACTGATCGACTCAAACCTGTAGGAGCTAGGTGTGCCCGCGAAAGCGATCTGGCAGGCAATAAAAAACCTTGCTGTCAGATCCGCCCGGTCGGCGCATACGGCGCAGGATCAATAATCGGCGCCCTGTCCAACATCACATCCACAAACAACTGACACGACGCCGGCGCCAGCACCAGCCCATTACGGTAATGCCCGCAATTGAGCCAAAGTCCCTCGAACCCTGGCACTCGGCCAATATAGGGAATCCCCTCCGGCGACCCCGGTCGCAATCCGGCCCAATGCCCCACCACTTCGGCCTCCGCCAGCGCAGGAATCAGCTCCACCGCCGATGCTTTCAGACTCTCCAGCGCCGAGTCGGTCGGCGTCTTGTCGTAGCCTTCGTGCTCCAGCGTACTGCCAATCAGAATGTGCCCGTCGCGCCGGGGGATCGCGTAACGTCCCTTGGCCAGCACCATGCTCGGCAGGAAGTCCGCCGCGCATTTGTACAGGATCATCTGCCCTTTGACCGGCTCGACCGGCAGCTCCAGGTCCAGACTCTTGAGCAAGTCACCACTCCAGGCACCAGCCGTCAGGACCACCTGGTCACCGTGGATGGGGGCCATTGAAGTCTGCACGCCGACGACTCTATCGCCTTCACGAATAAAACCGCTGACTTCGCACTGCTCACGAATTGTCACGTTCGGCAGCGCCAGCAATGCAGCCTTCAGGGACTTTACCAGCCGTGGATTACGCACGTTGGCCACATCGGCCATATAGATCGCCCGAGAAAACCCAGCGCCCAGCACCGGTACGGCGTCGTGTGCCGCCGAGATATCCACAGCCCGCAACGGACGGTTTTCCCGCTCGGCCCAGGCCAGCGCCTCGGCCTCGTCATCCAGATCCAGCCAGTAAAGGCCGGTGGTATGCACTTCAGGATCAACCCCGGTCGCGGCGAACAGTCGCTCACCGAGCTGTGGATAAAAATCCTGGGACCAATGCGCCAGCGCGGTGACTGCCGGGCTGTAGCGCCATGGATAGAGCGGCGAAACGATACCGCCACCGGCCCATGACGACTCCTGCCCCACACTCGAACGATCCAGCAACACAACACTTTGCACTTCGGACGCGAGATTGAACGCCGTCAGCAGCCCAATCACGCCGCCGCCGACAATCACCACTTGCTGTTGCCTGCTCATGTTCTGATCCAACCGATAAATAGACAGAGGCGCAAACAGGCGCCCGAAAAAGGAACTCAGCGACCCCAGCAATCTTTGGTGACGAGCCCGGACGTCGCATTGACCATGCTTCTGACGCCGGTGTTGGTGAGGGTGAAATCCCCACACTTGTCGGTCGCCATTGCCGCACCGGTCTTGCGCGTTGCCGTCAGCAAAAAGGTTTGATCGGTCAGGGTCGGGGTGATTGTGTAAAAATCATTGCCGGCGCTCAGTCCGGTGGCAGCGGTGTAAACATTGTTCTTCGAGTAGAACCGCTCAAGGATCTGCGCCTGTTCGGAAAGCAGCCCGGCCACTTCGGTGCGCCGACCCTTTTTCACGTACTCGGTGAGGCTCGGGGCACCAATGGTGATGACGATCCCGATGATCGCAATCACGATCATGATTTCGATCAGGGTGAAACCTCGGTTGGATCTACGCATTCCTTCACTCTCACTTACTGTATTTGTCGCCACATGATGCGACGGCTGCCGCCGCCGGGTTTTTCCACCTTGGTGCTGACGCCGCCACTGGAATCGTTCACGATTTTACGGGAACCACCATTGACGATGGCGTTCAGGGTCGGGATGCCACCGGTGAAAATCACTCCGCTGGACACCGTGTCCGTGCTGTCGACCGTCCCATCGTTGTTGGTGTCGAGCACCGCATAGTTGAGCATCTTACCGCTGAACGCATCCAGTTCGACCAGTTTGCCGGTACCAAAGCTGGCACACGGGTCAGTGGTGTCCACACTCGCCGTGGTAAAGACGATCCGTCCCAGCACCAGGCTGACCTGATTGATCACCCGCTCCCCCGTCAACACGCTGTTGTACACCAGCGGCAAGTACCAGCCCTTCTCCCCCGGATAGGTCACGTCGTTCTGGCTGGTGGTGATGAATTGCCCGGAGCTGCCCGAGAACACACCGGTCACCGCTTGAGCCTGCAAACTGGACACGGTGATCTGGCCCGCGCCGCCCTCCGCATCCCACACGGCGTAGAACGCCTGCAAATCCTTGTTGGTCTTGTCGGCAGTCTCATTGAATTTGCCGGTGCCAAAAAACACTTCCTTGCCGCCCAGTGAATTGTCCGCCAGCAACGGCTGCACAGTAATGGGCTGAGTGGCGCCACCCGCCGTGGTAAACAGCGGCTTGCCGGAGAATGCCACGCCCCAGGTGTCGGGGGCGGTAGCGCTCAAATCGAACTTCCATAACCGTCCTTTCAAGTCGCCACCATAGGCGGCCTGCACCACATTCTGCGAGTTGACCCTGAGCTTCACCGACGACAGGCCATTGCTGGTGTCGGCGCTGTCGACCACGATTTTCTTGATCAACGAGCCGTCACGAATGTCCACCACATACAACGCCGCCACCCCGGAATTGCTGCCATAACCGTTGGAAATGAACGCGGCCCAGCGACCGTCTACCAAGCGTGCCACTTCCGGCCGTGCATAGGCATAACCCAGGTCATTGAAAACGTTCGCCGTGCTGGCGGTGGCCGGTGCACTGATTTCCCACAGTGCCTTGAACACGTTACCCGCTGACGCGTCGAACAGCTGCAACGCATAAAAAGTCCTGCCGCCGGCCCCGGTTCCGCCAATGGCCAGGGTTTTCCAGGCGCTGCTGGATTGGGCATCGAACACCCCGACCTGACCGTCGACCAGAAACTTGTGGCTCACACCGTTGATGTAAGTCGGATCGGCGATGTAACGCAGCGATGGCAACACACTGGAAGGCATGTAGGCATAACGCCGGACGCCATTGGCCGAGTTGATGACATTCACAAACCCGTCGTTGGCATTCACCACCAGGCTGGGACTCATGGTCGCGGCTTTGGTGGTCAGGTAGGTGCTGTAAGTGGTATCCCCCACCAGATCAGAGGCGGTCTTGTCAGTGGGTGACGCCAGTACGAGGGGCGAATTGATGATGTCGCCGAGCAGCACGCTGCGCACCTTGAGCCCGGTTTTGTTGGTGCCCTTGCTCCACTCCACCAGATCGTTGCCGGTGATGCCGGTGGGTAGGCTTTGGCTGAGGGAGGTCTGCTGTGCCGGGGAGAAACTGGCATAAGCCAGGGTAACGGCGGCGTTGGTCAGGGTGTTCCAGGACTGGTAAGTCGGCGCTGTGGCACCGGCAACGATGGTGGTGTCGGTGGTCCACTGCACTGCGGCGGTGTTCACCACCCCAGCCGAGGTAAAACCGAAGGATTTGATGGTGCCGCGCCAGTCCTTCGGGTCATAACTGGTCTGGAAGTAACTTGAGTTGCTGGCCAGGGTGGTGCCGCTGGTGACGCCGCCGCCACCGGAACCGGCCTTTGAGGTGATATCGCTCAGCGCCGACGACAATGCACTGTTTAGCCCTGCGCTGTCGGTCGCCTGATAGTACTTGCCCTGCCCGTAATCGGCCGCGTCCGACAACATCTGGTTCGCGGCGGTAAAGCCCACGGTGTAGGTGTTTATATTCTGCTTGGGAAAATCCGCAGCATTCCAGCTTTTGCCTGCCAGATCGGTTCCTGTGGAGCGCATATCGATGTCAAAGGCAAACTTGGCGATGTCATCCAGATACAGCGTGTCGCCCTCTCCGTCACCACTCAGGTTGTCACCATCGTTATTCACACCATCCCAGTTGGGCAGACGAGTGCCACCCAGCGGATCGGTAGTCGGAAAAGTCCGGTCATAGGTCGGCAAGCCATCGGTAATTACCACACCATAGTTTTTCTGACAGCGATATTGAATCGGGCTGGTGTAAGTCGCAGGCGTCGAGTTATAGAACGGCGCCAACCCCCGAAAATAGCGGTTTATTTCATAGTAGGTTTCCGCCAGCGGTGTATTGGCTACGGCACTCAAGCCGTTGATGGCAGAGATCAGGTTGTTGTAGTTGGTATCCGCCTGGGATTGGGTGACGCTGCCGCTCACCGCAGAGAGATCGCTGATCGATCGGGCGATGAAGCCACCACCACCGGAGTTGCTGGTCGTTGGGGGATTGAACGTCGCTAGACCAATACGTAGCGAGCGATTGCTGGAGACCAGGTTTGTGGAGACATCCTGGGCCACGCTGATCCGGTATTCATTGGGAATCGCGCTGGCACCCGTGGTGAAATCCTTGCTCGAACCGTTGGCCAACCCCAGCAGATAAGCCAGGTAGTCGGCGGTGTAGCGCGTGTTTTCATTGCCCACCGGGTCCGGCAGCTTCAGGCAGATGGGTGTCAAGCCGAGAAAGCCGCGATAAAAACCGTACCAGTTGCCGTTGGTCGAGCAACCGCCACGATTGAGGCTCGACAGCAAAATATTGGTATCACTCATGTCCAGGTTCTGACCGCTTAAACAAGAGGTGTTGGAACTGCAAATCGCGATCTGCCCATAGTTGGCCGCCGGATTGAACCCCGGCGCCCAAATGATGTTGTTCATACTCCCCGAATCGTCGATCAGCAGCATGACGTTCGGAGCGACTGCTGCCGCGCTTAACAGCGGTGAATCCGACGGTGTGAAGGCATACGCCGGTGCGGACAGGTAAAGCCCCAGCACAACGCCGCAAAACAGCTGCCACACGCCACGGCGCCCTTCAGTACTTCGCATAAATACTCTCCACGACGCTGCGCGAGTTGCCCGCGATGCCGACAGCGGTCACCCGGTAAAGCGTCGCCGAGGTGTTGCTCGGCACATTCACGGCGTTGACCGTGGTGCCGATATTCTGCACCCCGTAAAAGCCCTTGCCCGAGGCGATCCAGGTCATGCCGGGGGTGGAACCGGGGCCGGCGGCAGTGACCGTCAACGCGTCGGACGGTGGCGCGCACTGGCTGCAGACCGGCAATGAATAGCTGTCCAGCTGCACCGCGCTTTCTCCCACGCGTAACGCGGCTTCGGCGCCCTGGAACGACTGGTTGCGCAAGCTCACGCTGCCGGCCATTTTTTCCTGCAGGGTGGCGTTCTGCATCGATGAAAGCCCGATCAAGGTCAGCAACAGCAGAAACACCAGGCTGACCAGCAGTGCCATACCTCGCTGGGCATGAAAAGTCATGTAGGCCTCCCTCATGGCAACCTGTTGCGCAAGGCGGCAACCACGGTGAAGGTTTGATTTTTAACCCGACTGTTCGGGTCGAAGAGCGTCATCGTCAGGCGCACGCTGCGAATTCGCGCGGGGTCGGACGGGTTGGCGCTGTAAGTGGAAGCGGC
The DNA here is from genome assembly GCF_900095275.1 of Pseudomonas sp. UMAB-40. Taxonomy (NCBI): domain Bacteria; kingdom Pseudomonadati; phylum Pseudomonadota; class Gammaproteobacteria; order Pseudomonadales; family Pseudomonadaceae; genus Pseudomonas; species Pseudomonas sp. UMAB-40. The sequence continues at coordinate 145,131 of NZ_LT607563.1, read as the reverse complement.
TACATCAGTGGCGGAATTGGCGAGGCCGAAGAGCACGCTGAAGGCACTGACGTTATCGACCAGTACGAACTGGGTCGGTGTGCCGGGACCAGAGCCCATCATGATTTTGTTATTGCTGAAGCTGTAGATCAGCCGCCGTATCGGAAACGCCAACTGCCCCGATGTCAGAGCCGGTGGATTCGTATACGCCGTCGCCGTGTTTCGACAATCGGAAACCACTGTCCAGGCTGGCGCCCCGCCACCCGCCCCCACATCGGCGGTCACCAGGGTCAATTTGAGGTTGGCATTATCCCAGCTGATCGGTGTTATCTGACTGACAGCGAAGCTCCCCCCCGTACTTGAATCGGTGATCGTCCCCAGGCAGCCAAACATGCCGACCATACGGATTTCCTGAATCATCTTGCTGAGCACAAAACGCGCATCTTCCTGCATGGCGGCGGCGGCGTTCTGGCTGATGTAGGTGTTCTTGGCGGCGATGAAGATCTGCGCCACGCCCAGCACCACAATCAAACTCAACGCGAGGGCGATCAACAACTCGATCAGCCCGAAACCTCTGCTGGACCACCTCATGGGGTTGCCACCGGGTCGACCGTGGCGCGACTGGTCAAGACAAAGCTGCGGCGCGAGTTGGCGATATTATCGGCGCGCGAGTCATCCCAAGTGATCGTGATGGTGTACACCCGCTGATTCAGCGTAACGGTGCCGGTGGCCGTCGCACCGCCGAAATTGACGATACTGGTGGTGAAATCGTAGAGGTCCTGATCACGGGCGACGTTCAGGTTGCCCGAGGTCGGTGGCGTCACGGTATAGTCGGCGCCGGAATTGGCGCGGATACGGTCCATCATGTCGTAGGCGATAAAACTCGCCTGGCTGGTCATCCGCGAGCTGTCGGTGTATTTCAGCGCATTAAGCTGAATCGCCGCCGCGCCCAGCAGACCCACGGTCAGAATCACCAACGCGACCAGCACTTCGATCAGCGTCATGCCCTCCTGTGCATGTTTGCCCCGTTCCCTCATCCGCAACTTCCACCCAATAGAATTCGTCCGTTCAAACACACATTCAGCGTCCTGGTTTGCGCCCCCAATACATAGCTGATCACCACGGGTGTGGCGGGCGCTGACAAACCACCCATATTGTTGAAATCGATGGCGGTCACTCCTGAGGGTAGCGTCAGACTCGCGCCGCTGCTTAGCGCTGGAACAACCCGCAATACATTGGCCGATGTGCCAGTACTGTCATAAACCGCCAAGTCACCGGTCCAGACATTGCCACCAGCAGTCGGACGAACCCGAGTGGCAACGCCCCGGTCGATGGCCTCAAGTCGTGCGAAATTGAGTCCGCGTTGCAGGTCGCCGATTTCGGTGTCTGCCTTGGTGCCTTGCACCGACCGGGTAAACGCCGGTACGGCCAGGGTGATCAGGATCAAAAAGACCGCGAGCGAGACCAGCAGCTCGATCAGCGTGAAACCTTTTGTACGATGATCCATCGATGCCCTCCGTTGCCGTCGGCTATACCTGCTTCTACACGCTAGAACATTCGACCGACCGGCGTGCGGTTGATTTGCCATTACTCGCGCACGGATTGCGCGGGCCGCAGCACTCCACGGAGGGAGATGACATGCATCAGCGAGGTTTCAGCCTGATCGAACTGCTCATGGGACTGACAATTGCCGGGATTGTTCTGCTGTTGGTCAGTCCGGCGTTCGCGGCCCTTACAGAATCGAATCATCGCGAGGCGGCGGCAAAGTCGCTTGCCAGTGGTATTCGCAGCGCCAGAAGCGAAGCACTCGCGCGCAATCAGACCATCGTCATTCATGGCATCAACGACGACTGGGGTCAGGGCTGGCGCATCATTCTGGATATCAGCGGAAAAGGGCCGGAAGACAGCAGCAACCCGCTGCTGATTGAGCGCGTGAGTGGCGCTCGGGTGCCGATTGTTGGCAACTGGCCGGTCAGGCGATACATCCGCTTTAGCCGTATCGGCGAACCACAGATGCCTGGCCGGGCCTTCCAAGCGGGGACACTGCACGTTTGCACAGCGCGCGAACCGGTCAGCCAGCTCCAGGTGGTGCTGGCCGCGACCGGTCGCGTCAGCCTGCGCAGCGATAAGGCTGAGCAGGCGCTGTGTCCGGGAGGGAAAAAAGTTAAAGCAGGGAGCGCACGCGCAACTCTTTAGGCATGGAGAACGTGATGTTCTCCTCGCGACCCGCTAATTCATCGGCCCCGGTAGCCCCCCAGGCCTGCAACTGCTGGATCACGCCACGCACCAGCACTTCCGGTGCGGAGGCGCCAGCGGTGATGCCGATACGCTCGACACCGTCGAACCAGCTCTTTTGCAGGTCTTCGGCGCCGTCGATCAGATAAGCCGGAGTGGCCATGCGCTCGGCGAGCTCACGCAGGCGGTTGGAGTTGGAGCTGTTCGGGCTGCCGACCACCAAAACCACGTCGCATTCGTCGGCCAGTTGCTTGACGGCGTCCTGACGGTTTTGCGTGGCGTAGCAGATGTCGTCCTTGCGCGGACCACCGATCGCCGGGAAGCGTGCACGCAGGGCGTCGATTACACGGCTGGTGTCGTCCATGGACAGCGTGGTCTGGGTCACGAACGCCAGTTTGTCGGGATTGACCACCTGCAGCGAGGCAACGTCTTTCTCGTCTTCAACCAGATAGATTGCGCCACCGTTGCTGCCATCGTACTGGCCCATGGTGCCTTCGACTTCCGGGTGACCGGCGTGGCCGATGAGAATGCATTCACGTCCGTCGCGACTGTAACGCGCGACTTCGATGTGCACCTTGGTCACCAGCGGGCAGGTCGCGTCGAACACTTTCAGGCCACGGCCAGCGGCTTCGGTACGCACAGCCTGGGAAACGCCGTGGGCACTGAAGATCACGATGACGTCGTCGGGCACCTGATCCAGTTCTTCAACGAAGATCGCCCCGCGAGCACGCAGGTCCTCGACGACGAATTTGTTGTGGACCACTTCGTGGCGCACATAGATCGGCGGCCCGAAGACTTCCAGGGCGCGGTTGACGATTTCGATTGCCCGGTCCACACCGGCGCAGAAGCCACGGGGGTTGGCGAGTTTGATTTGCATGCTGTGCCTCGTGTCTTGCGCGCAAGAAATAGCGAAAACAATGAAAAACTACTGTGGGAGCGAGCCTGTTGTGGCGAGGGGGCTTGCCCCCGTTTCGATTGCGCAGCAATCGTAATCCATTCACCGCAGGTTCATTCAGATTCGCGGAAGCCATTTTTGGGGGCGCTTCGCACCCCAACGGGGGCAAGCCCCCTCGCCACCTAGGCTCGCTCCCACAGGTTACAGCGATTTGACGCTGATGATCTCGACGTCAAAGGTCAATGTCTTGCCGGCCAGCGGGTGGTTGAAGTCGATGGTCACTTGCTCGTCATCGAATTCCTTCACCACGCCTGGCAGCTCAGTATTGGCCGCATCGTTGAAGATCACCAGCAACCCCGGCGACAGCTCCATGTCCTTGAACTGCGAACGCGGGATGATCTGCACGTTTTGCGGGTTCGGCTGGCCAAACGCGTTCTCCGGCTGAATCGTCAGCGTGCGCTTGTCGCCGGCCTTGAAGCCGAACAACGCTGCTTCGAAACCTGGCAACAGGTTGCCATCGCCGACCTTGAAGGTCGCCGGGGCTTTGTCGAAGGTGCTGTCGACGGTGTCGCCGTTCTCCAGGCGCAGTGCAAAGTGCAAGGTGACTTCCGTGTTCTGGCGGATGCGTTGCTCAGCCAATACCTGTTCAGTCATGAACGGCTTCTCCGGTTTTCTTACTTTTGAACATGTCCAGCGCAAGCATCACGGCACCGACGGTAATCGCACTGTCGGCAAAGTTGAACGCCGGGAAGTACCAGCGGTTCTGCCAATGCACCAGAATGAAATCGATCACATGGCCCAGGGCAATGCGGTCATACAGATTGCCCAGCGCCCCGCCCAGTACAAGCGCCAAAGCGACGGCCAGCCAGGTTTCGTTGCGCCCCAGACGCTTGAGCCAAACCACCAGCACCGCACTCACCACAATGGCAATCAGGGCAAACAACCAGCGCTGCCAGCCGGAGCTGTCGGCCAGGAAGCTGAATGCCGCGCCGGTGTTGTAGGCCAGGGTCCAACTGAACAGATCGGGAATGATCACGATCTGCTGGAACATTTCGAGCTTGTTTTCGAAGTAGAACTTGCTGGCCTGGTCGATGACCAGGACCAGCAAACTCAACCAGAGCCAGCTCAACCGTCCGAAACGGCCAACGGCGTTAGGCATAATGACGAACCTCGCCCGCGCCGCTGATGTTGTCGACGCAACGACCGCAGATTTCCGGATGCTCCGGGTTCACGCCGACGTCTTCACGGCAGTGCCAGCAACGGGCGCACTTGGCGAAGGCCGACTTGACGATTTTCAGCTTCAGGCCGCTGACTTCGGTGACTACCGCGTCCGCAGGTGCCTGAACAAAAGGCGCTACGCTGGCGGTCGAGGTGATCAGTACGAAGCGCAGTTCGTTGCTCAGCTTGGCCAGGTCGGCGCTCAGCGCGTCTTCGGCGAACAGCGTCACTTCGGCTTGCAGGTTGCCACCGACGGCCTTGGCCGCGCGCTGGATTTCCATTTCCTTGTTCACCGCGACCTTCACCGCCATGATCCGCTCCCAGTAGGCGCGGCCCAGTTCGACGTTGTCCGGCAGTTCGGTCAGGCCTTCGTACCAGGTGTTGAGCATCACCGATTCGTTGCGCTCACCCGGCAGGTATTCCCACAGTTCGTCGGCGGTGAAGGCGAGGATCGGCGCGATCCAGCGCACCAGCGCTTCGGAGATGTGGTACAGCGCGGTTTGCGCCGAACGGCGAGCCTTGCTGTTGGCGCCAGTGGTGTACTGACGGTCCTTGATGATGTCGAGGTAAAACCCGCCCAACTCCTGCACGCAGAAGTTGTGGATCTTGGAGTAGACGTTCCAGAAACGGTATTCGCCGTAGTGCTCTTGCAACTCGCGTTGCAGCAGCAGGGTGCGGTCTACGGCCCAACGGTCCAGGGCGAGCATTTCCTCGGCCGGCAGGATGTCGGTGGCCGGGTTGAAACCGGTCAGGTTGGAGAGCAGGAAGCGCGCGGTGTTACGGATGCGCCGGTAGGCGTCCGCACTGCGTTGCAGGATCTGCTCGGAAACCGCCATTTCACCCGAGTAATCGGTGGAAGCGACCCACAGACGCATGATGTCGGCGCCCAAGGTGTCGTTGACCTTTTGCGGCGCGATCACGTTGCCCAGCGATTTGGACATCTTGCGACCGGACTCATCCACGGTGAAACCGTGAGTCAGCAGTTCGCGGTACGGCGCATGGTTGTCGATGGCGCAGCCGGTCAGCAAGGACGAGTGGAACCAGCCACGGTGTTGGTCCGAACCTTCCAGGTACAAGTCGGCACGCGGGCCGGTCTCGTGGCCCATCGGGTGCGAACCGCGCAGGACGTGCCAGTGCGTGGTGCCCGAATCGAACCAGACGTCCAAGGTGTCGCTGATCTTGTCGTACAGCGGCGCTTCGTCACCGAGCAACTCGGCAGCGTCCATCTTGAACCAGGCTTCGATGCCTTCGACTTCAACGCGCTTGGCGACTTCTTCCATCAGCTCGGCAGTACGCGGGTGCACCTCGCCGCTTTCCTTGTTCAGGAAGAACGGGATCGGCACGCCCCAGTTGCGCTGACGGGAGATGCACCAGTCCGGACGGTTGGCGATCATCGAGTGCAGGCGTGCCTGGCCCCAGGCCGGGACGAACTGAGTCTCTTCGATGGCTTTCAGTGCGCGCTTGCGCAAGGTGTCGCCGCTGACAGGCTCTTTGTCCATGCCGATGAACCACTGCGCGGTGGCGCGGTAGATCAGCGGGGTCTTGTGGCGCCAGCAGTGCATGTAGCTGTGTTCGATGATGGTGGTGTGCAGCAGCGCACCGACTTCGGTCAGTTTGTCGACGATGGCCGGGTTGGCTTTCCAGATGAACTGGCCGCCGAAGAACTCCAGCGATGTCACGTAAACGCCGTTGCTCTGTACCGGGTTGAGGATGTCGTCGTTGACCATGCCGTACTTCTTGCAGGTCACGAAGTCGTCCACGCCGTAGGCCGGGGCGGAGTGAACCACGCCGGTGCCAGCGCCCAGTTCAACGTAGTCGGCCAGGTAAACCGGCGACAGGCGATCGTAGAACGGGTGGCGGAAGTTGATCAGTTCCAGCTCTTTACCGGTGGTGGTCGCGATGACCGAGCCTTCCAGGCTGTAACGGGCCAGGCACGACTCGACCAGCTCTTCAGCCAGCACCAGCAGTTTGTCGCCGACGTCGACCAGGGCGTAGTTGAATTCCGGGTGAACGTTCAGCGCCTGGTTGGCCGGGATGGTCCACGGGGTGGTGGTCCAGATCACGATCGAAGCGGGTTTGGCCAGGGACACCAGACCGAAAGCGGCAGCCAGTTTGGCTTCGTCGGCAATCGGGAAGGCCACGTCGATGGTCGAGGACTTTTTGTTTTCGTACTCGACTTCCGCTTCAGCCAGGGCCGAACCGCAGTCAAAGCACCAGTTCACAGGCTTGAGGCCCTTGAACACGAAACCGCCCTTGACGATTTCGGCGAGCGCGCGGATTTCACCGGCCTCGTTCTTGAAGTCCATGGTCTTGTACGGGTTGGCGAAGTCGCCCAACACGCCCAGACGGATGAATTCGGATTTCTGGCCTTCGATCTGCTCGGTGGCGTAGGCACGGCACAGTTCGCGGGTCTTGTCCGCACCCAGGTTTTTGCCGTGGGTCACTTCGACTTTGTGTTCGATCGGCAGACCGTGGCAATCCCAGCCCGGAACATAAGGCGCGTCGAAACCCGACAGGGTTTTCGAGCGGATGATCATGTCTTTGAGAATCTTGTTCAGCGCATGACCGATGTGAATCGTGCCGTTGGCGTAAGGAGGACCATCGTGAAGTACGAACTTCGGACGATCCTTGCCAATCTCGCGCAACTTACCGTACAGGCCAATGCTGTCCCAGCGCTGCAGAATCTGCGGTTCGCGCTGAGGCAGGCCGGCCTTCATTGGGAAGGCGGTGTCCGGAAGGTTTAGCGTGGCTTTATAGTCGGTCATTTAAGGCTCTTCATTAGCGATTGGCGCTAGGTGCGACAGGGCACGGGCGGCGGCAACATCCGCATTGATCGCCGTCTTAAGCGCCTCCAGAGAGGCGAAACGCTGCTCTTCACGCAGCTTGTGGTGGAAAACCACCGTCAAACGCCGGTCATACAGATCGCCGGCAAAATCTAAAAGATGTACTTCGAGGTGGGCTTTGCCATCACCTTGTACCGTGGGCCGCACGCCAATGTTGGCGACGCCGGGCCAGGTCTTGCCGTCGATGTCGACGTTGACCAGGTACACCCCGGTCAACGGCACGCGACGACGCTTGAGTTGAATGTTGGCGGTGGGCGTACCCAGTTGGCGCGCCAGCTTCTGGCCATGCAGGACCCGCCCGGTGATCTGGAACGGACGCCCGAGCAGCCGTTCGGCCAGGGCAAAATCGGCAGCGGCCAATGCATTACGCACTTGAGTGCTGCTGACCCGAATGCCGTCCAGCTCGACGGTTTGCGCCGCTTCAACGGTAAAGCCCTGAACGATGCCGGCCTGCTGCAGGAAATCAAAATCCCCTACCCGGTCACAGCCGAACCGGAAGTCGTCACCGACCTCCAGGTGCTGGACACCGAGACCCTCGACCAGAATGGTATCGACGAACTCACTGGCGCTAAGCTTGCTCAGGCGCTGGTTGAAGGCCAGGCACAGGACCCGGTCGACACCTTCGTCGGCCAGCAGCTGCAGTTTGTCCCGCAGCCGGGCCAGACGGGCCGGGGCCGTGTCCGGGGCGAAGAACTCTCGCGGCTGCGGTTCGAAAATTACCACGCAGCTGGGCACGCCCAACTCGATAGCGCGCTCACGCAGCCTCGCCAGGATAGCCTGGTGGCCACGGTGAACACCGTCAAAGTTGCCAATAGTGGCGACACAGCCCCGATGCTGGGGGCGCAGGTTGTGGAGGCCTCGAACCAGCTGCATAACGCGCTTCTTGCTCATAAAGTGGTCGATTATAACCACACCCGGCGGCCGACGACAGGCAACACCGTAACCCAAAGTAATCGAGCCGACAAAACTGCCGGTTCGCCCATGTTTATCGAGGCCAAAGCCTCAGCTCAGCGCCTTGCGATTGAAATCGCGCAAACGGAAGCCCATCAACAGCAGCATGCCGAAATAACTGACCACGCCGGCCGCGACCAAACCGCCCAGGCGCAGGAACCGCTCCAGCATATGCCCCTGATCCCAGGCCGGCATAAAGTGCATCCCGGCCAGCAGCACAGCAGACATCACCAACACCGCAACCACAAGCTTGAGGCCGAACTTGGCCCAACCCGGTTGCGGCTGATACATCTGCTGCTTGCGCAGTTGATAGAACAATAGCCCGGCGTTGATGCAGGCACCGATGCTGATGGCCAGGGCCAGACCGGCGTGAGCCAGCGGGCCGATGAGCACGAGGTTGAACAGCTGGGTAACAATCAGGGTGAAAATCGCGATTTTTACCGGGGTGCGGATGTTTTGTTGCGCATAAAAGCCCGGCGCCAGCACTTTGATTACAATAATTCCGAGTAAACCGACCGAATAGGCGATCAACGCCCGCTGCGTCATGGAGGCATCAAACGCACTGAATTGGCCGTACTGAAACAGCGAAACGGTCAGCGGCTCGGCCAGAATCCCCAGTGCCAGAGAACACGGCAGCACCAGCACGAAGCACAGACGCAGGCCCCAATCGAGGATTCGCGAATATTCGTGGCGATCTTTGCTGGCGTAGGTCTTGGCCAGGGTCGGCAGCAGAATGGTGCCCAACGCCACGCCCAGTACGCCGGACGGCAACTCCATCAAACGGTCGGCGTAATACATCCACGACACGGAGCCGGCGACCAGGAACGAGGCAAAAATGGTGTTGATGATCAGGGAAATCTGACTCACTGACACGCCGAGAATCGCCGGCAACATCTGTTTCATCACCCGCCAGACGCCGCTGTCACGCAGATTCAGGCGTGGCAGCACGAGCATGCCGATCTTTTTCAGATGCGGCAGCTGATAAAGCAACTGCGCCAGGCCACCCACCAACACCGCCCACCCCAAGGCCATGACAGGAGGATCGAAGTACGGCGTCAGGAACACCGAAAAGACGATCATGCTGACGTTGAGCAACGTCGGCACGAAAGCCGGCACCGAGAATCGGTTGTACGTATTAAGGATCGCACCGGCCAATGAAGACAGGGAGATCAGCAATATATATGGGAAAGTCACCCGCAACAGATCGGTGGTCAGCTCGAATTTTTCCGGGGTATCGGTGAAACCCGGCGCGGTGGCCCAGATGACCCACGGCGCGGCAAGCATGCCCAGCGCGGTGACCAAGGCCAGCACCAGCGTCAGCAGGCCAGACACGTAAGCGATGAAAGTTCGCGTCGCCTCCTCGCCCTTCTGGTTCTTGTATTCAGCAAGGATCGGCACGAACGCTTGGGAAAACGCCCCTTCGGCGAAGATTCGCCGCAGCAGATTGGGCAGTTTGAAGGCGATAAAGAAGGCGTCCGTCGCCATCCCGGCGCCAAATGTGCGTGCGATGAGGGTGTCACGAACGAACCCCAGAATCCGGGAAAGCATCGTGATAGAGCTGACGGCGGCTAACGATTTGAGCAGATTCATTGAAAGAGTTTGTGCCTGTCGATAAACAGCAGGCGAACAAAGCGCCTACTTATGCGATACTCCGCGCCGCAGCAGCACAGAGCCAAAGCTCGCGAGTTTACAGGTCAAGCGCCGGAAATAAATATCCCGCCTCTTTATACCTACCACTTAGCGGAACGTCTCAACCGCCCTTGACAAGACATCAACTCATCGGCATGATTCGCGGCCTATTTTGTTTGCTATTTCCTAAAAAGTCTTTCGAGGAGCTCGACGGTGGCCAACACACCTTCCGCCAAAAAACGTGCAAAACAGGCTGAGAAGCGTCGCAGCCACAACGCCAGCCTGCGTTCCATGGTTCGTACCTACATCAAGAATGTAGTTAAGGCCATCGACGCAAAAGACGCTGAAAAAGCTCAAGCAGCTTACGTTTTGGCTGTGCCAGTTATCGACCGTATGGCCGATAAAGGCATCATCCACAAGAACAAGGCAGCTCGTCATAAGAGCCGCCTGAACGGTCACGTCAAGGCTCTGAACCTTGCTGTTGCCGCATAAGCGATAAGCTTGTTGAAAAACCGACCTCAGGGTCGGTTTTTTATTGCCTGCGATTTAGCACAAACAACGCAAAAAAAAATGCGGGAGCGAGCTTGCTCGCGATAGCGGACTTTCAATCAACCGAGATGTTGAATGTTAGCCAGTCATCGCGAGCAAGCTCGCTCCCCCAATTGGATGTACGTCAGGCTTATTGGGCGTGCGTCCACGGCAGGATCGGGATCGCCGTCACCGCATTCTGCGGGCTGCCTTCGATCAAGCGATCGCTGTAGACCAAGTACACCAGCGTATTGCGCTTCTTGTCGAGAAAGCGCACCACCTGCATCGTCTTGAATACCAGCGACGTGCGCTCCTTGAACACCTCTTCGCCATCCTTCAGTTCGCCCTTGAAGTTGATCGGCCCAACCTGGCGACAAGCAAGAGAAGCTTCAGCGCGATCCTCGGCCAGACCCAAGCCGCCCTTCACACCGCCAGTCTTGGCTCGCGAAAGATAGCAAGTCACGCCCTCGACCTTCGGATCATCAAACGCCTCGACGACGATACGGTCGTTCGGGCCGACGAACTTGAACACCGTCGACACCTGGCCAATCTCCTCGGCCGAGGCCAGCAGCGGCATTGCCAACAGCAGACCCAACAATCCTTTTGTCACACGCATTCAAATATTCCTTCAGACCAGAATCAGGTTATCGCGGTGAACCAGTTCCGGCTCCGCCATGTAACCCAACAGACCGACAATCGCCTCAGACGACTGACCGATGATTTTTTGTGCCTCCAGCGCGCTGTAGTTGGCCAGGCCACGGGCAATTTCACGACCGTCCGGCGCCACGCACACCACCATTTCACCGCGCCGGAAACTGCCCTGAACCAGCTTGACGCCAACCGGCAGCAAACTTTTGTTGCCCTGGGACAGCGCCGTCACCGCCCCCGCATCCAGCACCAGCGTGCCACGGGTTTGCAGATGACCCGCCAGCCATTGCTTGCGCGCCGCCAGCATGCCGCGCTCAGGTGACAACAGGGTGCCGATGCGCTCGCCAGCCTTCAGACGGTCCAGCACGCGCTCAATGCGCCCGCCGACGATGATGGTGTGCGCACCGGAACGCGCAGCCAGACGTGCAGCACGCAATTTGGTCTGCATACCGCCACGACCCAACGCACCACCGGTACCGCCAGCGACGGCATCCAGTGCCGGATCATCGGCGCGCGCTTCGTAAATCAGGTTGGCGTCGGGGTTGTTACGCGGATCGGCGTCGAACATGCCGTCGCGATCGGTAAGGATCACCAGCAAGTCAGCCTCCACCAGGTTGGCCACCAGCGCCGCCAGGGTGTCGTTATCGCCGAAGCGGATCTCGTCGGTGACCACGGTGTCGTTTTCGTTGATCACCGGGATCACTTTCAGCTCGACCAACGCACGCAAGGTGCTGCGGGCGTTCAGGTAGCGCTTGCGATCGGACAAGTCGTCGTGGGTCAGGAGAATCTGCGCGGTATGTCGGCCATGCTCGGCAAAGCTCGACTCCCAGGCTTGCACCAGGCCCATCTGACCGATGGCGGCAGCGGCCTGCAGCTCGTGCATTGCACTGGGTCGCACGCTCCAGCCCAGACGACTCATGCCGGCCGCTACCGCCCCGGAGGACACCAGCACCAGCTCGACGCCCGCCTCATGCAACGCCACCATCTGCTCGACCCAGACACTCATTGCCGCGCGATCCAGGCCCTTGCCGTCAGCCGTCAGCAAAGCGCTGCCGATCTTCACGACCCAACGCTGCGCACCTGTCACCTTGCTCCGCATCATCTTCAACCTTAGCTTGAGGGCAGCGCGACCTGGCACTGCCCGTAACGTTATTCGTGGTTATTCGTGACCAACTATCGATTTCCAGATACTAAAACGCCGCTCGATTGAGCGGCGCTTAAGTTTACTGCAACGAATCAGTCACGCACGTAAATGATTTCCGGACCGTCTTCGTCATCCACATCTTCTTCGTCCCAATCATCGTCACCGATGTCATGGACCGACTTCACGCCGCTGCGACGCAGGGCACGCTGGTCATCCAGCGCCTGCAACTGGGCACGAGCCTCGTCTTCGATGCGCTGATCGAGTTCGGCCAACTCTTCCTTGTAGACCGGGTCGTTAGCCAGACGATCAGCACGGTCTTCCATGTAACGCATGATGTCGTGGCACAGACGCTCGGTGCCCAGCTTGGAGATGGCCGAGATCACGTAGACCGGACCGGTCCATTCCAGACGATCTACGATTTCCTTGACGCGAGCGTCATGCTCTTCTTCAAGGATCTGGTCGCACTTGTTCAGCACCAACCAGCGATCACGCTCAGCCAGGGACGGGCTGAATTTGGTCAACTCGCTGACGATCACTTCAGCAGCATCCGGGGCGCTGGCGTCATCCAGCGGCGCCATGTCCACGAGGTGCAGCAGCAAACGGGTACGCGACAAGTGCTTGAGGAAGCGAATCCCCAGGCCCGCGCCATCGGAAGCGCCTTCGATCAGACCCGGAATATCCGCGACTACGAAGCTCTTCCAACGATCGACGCTGACCACACCCAGGTTCGGCACCAGCGTGGTGAACGGGTAGTCGGCGACTTTCGGCTTGGCGGCCGAAACGGAGCGAATGAAGGTACTTTTACCGGCGTTCGGCAAGCCCAGCAGGCCAACGTCAGCCAATACTTTCATTTCCAGCTTGAGATCACGCGCCTCGCCCGGTTTACCCGGAGTGGTCTGGCGCGGAGCACGGTTGGTACTGGATTTGAAACGGGTGTTGCCCAGACCGTGCCAGCCGCCATGAGCCACCAGCAATTTCTGGCCAGCCTTGGTCAGGTCGCCGATCACTTCCTGAGTCGCGGAATCGATGACCGTGGTGCCGACCGGAACACGCAGTACCAGCTCTTCACCTTTTTTACCGGTGCAGTCGGTGCTGCCGCCGTTGGAACCGCGCTCGGCATCGAAGTGCCGGGTGTAACGGTAGTCCACCAGGGTGTTGAGGTTTTCGTCGGCGATCATGTAGACCGAGCCGCCATCACCCCCATCACCGCCGTTCGGGCCACCGTTTTCAATGAATTTCTCGCGACGGAAGCTCATGCAACCGTTGCCGCCGTCACCGGCCTTTACTCGAATCGATACTTCGTCAACAAACTTCATAACAAAACGCCTCTCGTCATACGGACGAGCCGAAAAAATCTAGACATAAGACTCTTGCAAAAATGAGCGCAGCGACCTCAATCAACGACCGCAAATCCAGCGCTGGAGCCCATCACAAACAGCTTTGCAAGAGACTCACCCCACAAACGAAAAAGCCCCGTCGCGAGACAGGGCTTTTCCAGCAACTACGCAATTATGCCGCGACGACTTCAGTCTTCGGGACAATGCTCACGTAACGGCGGTTGAAAGCGCCTTTTACTTCGAACTTGATCACGCCGTCGATTTTAGCGAACAGAGTGTGATCTTTACCCATGCCAACACCGTAACCGGCGTGGAATTGGGTGCCGCGCTGACGCACGATGATGTTGCCCGGAATGATAACCTGGCCGCCATACATCTTCACGCCAAGGCGTTTGGCTTCTGAGTCGCGACCGTTACGGGTACTACCACCAGCTTTTTTGTGTGCCATGAGTCAATTCTCCTAGTGAGGAATTAGGCTGAAATTAAGCCTGAATACCGGTGATTTTGATCTCGGTGTACCACTGGCGGTGGCCCATACGCTTCATGTGGTGCTTACGACGACGGAACTTGATGATGCGGACTTTATCGTGACGACCTTGGGAGATCACTTCAGCCACAACGGTAGCGCCAGCAACAACTGGAGCGCCGATGTTCACGTCATCGCCATTGGCGACCAACAGAACGCGATCAAAAGTAACGGATTCGCCGGTAGCGATTTCCAGTTTTTCGATCTTCAGGTATTCACCTGGGGCGACCTTGTATTGCTTGCCACCAGTAACAATTACTGCGTACGACATGGTATTTCTCCGATAATCCTGCTCACCCAGCTCTTTATAAGAAGAGGTATTGGCTGGCATGGCTGCATAAGGCTGGAAGGCCTGTTTGCAATTGCGTAAGGCAGGTGCTGCCCAGGAAGTTCAGGGTGCGCGATTGTACGCAAGCTGCCGGGGCGATGCAAGGGGCCGTCCATCGTGCCTTGACACCCGCCGACGTGGGTCCTAGCATGCCGCGCAACCCTTCTGGAGCAACTGTCGCTGATGCAACCCCAAGCTTTCTACCGCGCGGTGGCGGACGATTTTAGCGCCGTCGACGGCATCATCAAGAAGCAGCTGACTTCCCGAGTGCCGCTGGTATCGAAAATCGGCGATTACATTACCTCGGCTGGCGGTAAACGCCTGCGTCCTCTATTAGTGTTGCTGTGTGGCAAGGCCCTGGGTCGCGAAGGCGATGACCTGCGCCTGCTGGCCGCGACCATCGAGTTCCTGCACACCGCCACCCTGCTGCACGACGATGTGGTCGACATGTCCGGCATGCGCCGTGGCCGCTCGACCGCCAACGCCATGTGGGGCAACGCGCCAAGCGTGCTGGTGGGCGACTTCCTGTATTCGCGCTCCTTCGAAATGATGGTCGAACTGGGCTCCATGCCGGTGATGAAAATCCTTTCGCAAGCCACGCGCATCATCGCCGAAGGCGAAGTGTTGCAGCTGTCCAAGGTCCGTGACGCCAGCACCACCGAAGAAACCTACATGGAAGTCATCCGCGGCAAAACCGCGATGCTCTTCGAGGCGTCGACCCACAGTGCTGCCGCGCTCTGCGAAGCCACAGCGGAACAGGCTGAAGCCCTCCGTACGTTTGGCGATCATCTGGGCGTGGCCTTCCAACTGGTCGACGACCTGCTGGACTACAAGGGTGACGCGGAAACCCTGGGCAAGAACGTCGGTGACGATCTGGCCGAAGGCAAGCCGACCCTGCCACTGATCTTCACCATGCGCGAAGGCACGCCGGAACAGGCAGCCCTGGTGCGCAAGGCGATCCAGAAAGGCGGCATCGAAGACCTGGAAAGCATCCGCGAAGCCGTCGAAGCATCCGGTTCGCTGGATTACACCGCAAATCTGGCCCGTGATTACGTGGCCCGCGCGATCAAATGCCTCGACGCGCTGCCAGCCAGCGAATACCGCGATGCGCTGGTTGAATTGAGCGAATTTGCGGTCGCCCGTACGCACTAACAGCACTGCAACACCCTGTGGGAGCGAGCTTGCTCGCGATTGCAATCTGCCAGTCGACACTGTTGCTGACTGACGCACCGCAATCGCGAGCAAGCTCGCTCCCACAGGTTTATCAGCGTCCAGCCCTCTCCCGTCTAAAACCCTATACAATGTGCGCTTTTTAGCGATCCTCAATCCAAGGAGCTTTAGTGAGCACGTTGCCACCCTGCCCAAAATGCAATTCCGAATACACCTATGAAGACGGCGCGCAGCTGATCTGCCCCGAGTGCGCCCACGAGTGGTCCGCCAGCGGCGAAGCCGAAGCGGCGTCCGATGACACCGTGAAAAAGGATTCGGTCGGCAACGTCCTGCAGGACGGCGACACCATCACCGTGATTAAGGACCTGAAGGTCAAAGGCACGTCGCTGGTGGTCAAGGTCGGCACCAAGGTCAAGAACATCCGCTTGTGCGATGGCGATCACGACATCGACTGCAAGATCGACGGCATCGGCCCGATGAAGCTCAAATCCGAGTTCGTCAGAAAAGTCTGAGTCTGTTGTCTTCCATCCCGCGCCCTGCGTGGGATGGTGCTTCACCCTACCCCACCTCTCCTGACAAATCCTCGCAATAGCCAAACGCCAGCCGTTTTGACCTTACGCAATCTTTACCCGGAAAAAATCTCAAACTGCCAATAGGTCCTTGCTATTTGATGAATAAGAATTATTCTCATTGAAACCCATCAATGGAGATGAGACCCATGACTTATTTGATCGACGCCTGGCTGGACCGCCCACACCCCTACCTCAGGATCCTGCATCGGGAAACCGGGGAAGTCTGTGCGGTGCTTGAAGAAGAAGCCTTGAACGAGCTGCAGGATCAGGGTGATCTGGACGTCAACGGCTTGAGTTCCAGCGAGCCGGTGGTGCTCAAGGAACTGGTGCGCAATCTGTTTCTGTTCTGCTACGCCCGGGCGTTGCGCCCGACGAGCGATCTGAACCACAAGATTGAAGTATGAGCAACACAAAACCTGTAGGAGCCGGCTTGCTGGCGATCCAGGCGCCGGGGTGCTTCAGGAACACCGCGGTGATGCCATCGCCAGCAAGCCGGCTCCTACAAGGTAATCATGCTTACAAAACGTCGAGCAGTTCGACGTCGAATACCAGAACGCTGTGCGGCGGAATGCTGCCAACGCCTTGAGCGCCGTAAGCCAGTTCGCTCGGCACGTACAGACGCCATTTGCTACCGGCGTTCATCAGTTGCAGGGCTTCGGTCCAGCCAGCGATCACGCCGCCAACCGGGAATTCTGCAGGCTGGCCACGATCGTAGGAACTGTCGAATACAGTGCCGTCGATCAGGGTGCCGTGGTAGTGAGTGCGCACTTGATCTTCACGGGTTGGCTTGGCGCCTTCACCTTGAGTCAGCACTTCGAATTGCAGGCCCGAAGCCAAGGTGGTGATGCCGTCACGCTTGGCGTTTTCAGCCAGGAAAGCCAGGCCTTCGCCAGCGGCCGCTTCAGCTTTTGCGGCTGCTTCGGCTTGCATGATTTCGCGGATCACCTTGAAGCTGGCGGACATTTCTTCCTGACCCACACGGCTAGGCTTACCGGCGAATGCGTCGGTCAGGCCAGCCAGGATCGCGTCCAGGTTAACGCCCGGTGGCGGGTTGTCGCGCAGTTGATCACCCAGCTGACGGCCAATGCCGTAGCTGACGCGGGTTTCGTCGGTGGACAGATTTACTTCGGACATAACACTGCTCCGCTGTGCGGACGGCCCGGGAACTTGCCGTGCGTGCACAGCGCGTCCCGGAGCGCCCGGAACCAAAAGGGCCAGCAGACTAGCACAGATGCCGTTGCGTTGATCAGAGCTGTCAGTGGTGCCAGGCAGAACGGAAGGCAATCGGAACTTTCAGGCTTTCCTCGGCACTGGCACCGAGCCCACACATCTCATCATGAACCGAGGTGTGCACAAGGTTGAATGGCAAGGAGGGGAAGGCATGAAGCACCTCGCGCGCATGCTCGACCGAACGCAGGTGAAACATTTCGCCGCGGGCATCACTCAAGGGATACGCCGCGCCGTGCATGCGAGCCTCCAGCAGATAGATTCCGCCTTCCATGGAGATCAGGTTCAGCTCATCGATTTTCCCGGCGATGGCATAAGCGCGCAACTCAACGAAGTTCATGAAGGCACCTCTTACAGTGTCAAGCCAATATCAATACATGCATAGGCCTCGACACCTCAAAGTACAAGCCACAAACGACACCGCCCGTCTGTTTGCACCTGACTGTAGGAGCGAGACTTGCCCGCGAAGGCGGTGTGACGGGCAACAGCTATAACGACTGACACAGCCCCTTCGCGGGCAAGCCTCGCTCCTACAGGGCTTTGTGAGCGTCAGTGCTTGGTGAGTTTGTCCAGGTAGCCCATGGCAAACGCCGACACGACGAACGTCATGTGAATGATCACGTACCACTTCAAATGCTCGGGATCGACGTTCTTGGCGTCCATGAAGATCCGCAGCAGGTGGATCGACGAAATCGCCACGATGGAGGCCGCCACTTTCATCTTCAGCGAAGACGAATCCATGGTGCCCAACCAGTTGAGCTTTTCCTTGTCGTCGTCGATGTCCAGTTGGGAAACGAAGTTCTCGTAACCGGAAATCATCACCATCACCAGCAAACCACCCACCAGCGCCATGTCGATCAGCGACAGCAGCACCAGGATCAGGTCCGACTCGGCCATCGAGAATACGTTAGGGATGACGTGGAAAACCTCCTGGAAGAATTTCAGCGCCAGCGCCAGTAGTCCAAGGGACAGACCGAAGTAGATCGGCGCCAACAGCCAGCGCGAGGCATACATTGCATTTTCGATAAAGCGTTCCATTGAATCTCACACGTGGGCTGAAAATGGCCGCGAGTATAACAGTCCCCCGTAACACCCAGAAACCGTCGGCAAATCCGCAGCCTGCGCGTGTGCCACAAAGTTTTTCTGCTAGTGTCCAGACTATTGACCGCTCAGCGACATCGGACAGGAAGACTGGAAATGGGTGTGCGATTGCCAATAACGAGTGCCGGCATTTGCCTGGCCCTGCTGATGAGCGGCTGCTCACCCAGCGATGAGAAGCGCCAGATCAGCCTCGAGGAAAAGACCGCGCAGTTCGAGAAGTCTCTGGATGCGATTGAGGATCCGAAGCTCAAGGATGCCGTTGCCGAACTCGGCGGTTCTCTGCTGTTGCTCGAGCGTGCGCAACTCAAGCTCGACAGCAAACCCGTGGAAACCGAATACGGCGAAGACGTTCTCGCCGTGCTCAAGCACTACCCCACGCCTCAGGCTTTGGTCGACACCTACATCAATGGCCTGTTCGTGCTGCACAAGGATTCCGGATCCGACTACCTGACCGACCTGCAACCGGTGTTCCCTTTCAACTTCAACATTCCGGCCGCGTTTCTCTTTCCCCATGGCCTGGAATGGCAATCGGTGACCTTGAGCAACAAGCGCGTCATCGCGTTCCAGCCGGAATGGTCGGAAACCGATCCCGGCATTCAGCTGAGCCCCTCGAGTTCCAACCTGACCAACCCGGATGATCTGACGGTGACTTATCCGTTCATCGACGGCCTGGACATGGACAACAAGAACCAGCCCCAACCGGTGAGCCTGCAAGGCAAGGTCGAGGTCATCGCCCCTCGCCGGCTCTACACCTTCGACCTGACGAAAAAAGACGTTGGCCAGACCCGCACCAACGACAACCTCAGCGTGACCTTGCTGAAACTGGGCAACAACTACGCCGAAATCGAATTCAACAACAGCGCGCCACTGGCCCCGGAAGTCAGCGAAACACCGTTGAACCCGCTGATCGTCCAGGCCAGGGACATCACCGGGCAATTCCTCTCGCGCTCGGGTTCGATCAATGAAACCGCTGCACAAATCGCCTTCTATCAAAAACAACTGGCGAAAATTCAGCAGCAGAAAGCCTGGAGCGAGACCTTCGAAAAGCAGATCGACGAAGAACAGCGCACCTTCGAGGCCCAGCAGAAGAATCATTACACCAAGGTGTATTTCAACGGCCCGGTCGAAACCGTTGAAGTCAGCGTACTGGACTTCTCGGCCGCCACGGTGACCCGCAAGGACCTGAACCTGCCGGTTCGCCGCTTCGACTCACACACCACGGAAAAAACCATCCAGCCACTGACCCTGCCGGTGGTGGTGTACGACGATCAGGCCCCGACCTGGCTCAAGGGCGCGACATTGAGTGAGGAACAGCTGAAGAAAGGCGTCATCGTCAGTCAGGCGGTGGACGACCCCAGCGCCGCGCGCATTGAGTTCGATCACCCCAGAAGCTTCAATGACGAGCTGCTCGGCACATCTCTCAGCGCTGGCGATAGCCCGGTCACGTTCTTTACGGAGGATGGCAGCGGCAAACGCGATGAGCCGATCGAGCTGCCGCCTGAGGCTTACGAGGTCGATCCGCTACGTGGCGCCATCACCTATGACTTGAACCTGTTTCCGGAAACACCGGCCTATGCAGTGGGTTCCATGCCGCTGTTTCTGGCGACTGTCGCCAAACAAACGCTCGACGCCCATGCGCTGCCCAAAGGCCTGGAACTCAAAGGCAATGCCTTGGTGGTTGATTTGAAGCTGTTTCCTGCCCAGGACTGGCGATTTTTCGCCAAGGACGACTCTGGAAACTATCTGAAAGAAATTCTTTCGGTCACTCATGACGCGAGCGCAGAAGGCCCGGCGTTATTTGCCGCGCATTACTTCTATGGCCAGCCAACACGTCTGGAAACCTATCAGCGAACCGACCTCACCACGGTGCAATATGGTTTCGAGGTCAAACTGGCCAAGGCGGATTTGAGCCACCTTGATCAATAGCCGGTTTCAGTGGCCGCGCCGAACTCAGCCATTGAGGTTGCGGCAACGGCCCCCGTTGATTTCCCGCAGCTGGGCTTGCAGGTGCAGGCACCAGATTTGTGGGTCATCGGCCAGTTCGTAGCCATGCAGCGTCAGGCTTTCGACAATCGTGTCGAGGATGGACTCCGCCACGAAAGGCCCATGAAACGGTCCCTGCGCCTTGATGGCGGAAGGTTGTTCGCCGGCCATTCCGGCGGCGAAGAGCAAGGTCCACATGCCCGTATCCCCCGCCAACGGGCGGATGGCACACTCGATACGGGTCACAAGACCCAGGCATTGACGGGTGAGGCAGAGGTTGCGCGACATGGCGGCGACCCTCGGTAGATCCGGTATTCAGCCCCCACGGGAAGGCTGTCTCGATCCAGTGATTACTGTCGATATCCTTGAGCTGAGAATAGAAGAAAAGTTTGACTAGCACGTCAAGTGAGACCAGAAGGCGCCGAATGGTCATTGTGTGAATCTTGACGTCAGAGTGATGGCACTGATCGGGTAGCGAATACAAAACCTGTGGGAGCGAGCTTGCTCGCGATGGCGGACTTCCAGCCAACAAACATGTTGAATGTCAGTCCCTCATCGCGAGCAAGCTCGCTCCCACAGGGTATCGGTGTATTCCTCAGCTTGGTCAGGCCGGCTTGGCCTCGACCAGTGCCTCCAGCGCCGCTTCCTTCTCGGCTTCCTTGAGGTCTTCTTCGCTGATCATTTCCGCGATCACGCGCAAGCGTTCCACCACCCGTGCGTTAACACTCCCTTCGGGGAACTGGCCATCGGCATCCGGCGCACCGGCCGGCTCGCCGACCAACAGGCTCAACGCCTCGTCAGCCTGGCGCACGGCGTAGACATGGAACTGCCCCGCACGCACTGCCGAGAGCACCTTCTCGTCGAGCATCAGCGTAGCGACGTTGGCCTGCGGAATGATTGCCCCCTGTTCACCGGTCAGCCCGCGGGCTTCGCAGAGCCGGAAGAACCCTTCGATCTTCTCGTTGACCCCGCCCACCGCCTGCACTTCACCGAACTGGTTGATCGAGCCGGTGATCGCAAAGCATTGCTTGAGCGGCGTTTTCGACAGGGCCGAAATCAGCGTGCACGCCTCGCCCAGCGACGCACTGTCGCCATCGACGTAACCGTAGGATTGCTCCAGCGCGATACTCGCGGAAATCGCCAGCGGGAATTCCTGGGCGTAGCGGCTGCCCAGATACCCGGTGAGGATCATCACGCCCTTGGAGTGAATCGGCTGGCCGAGGTTGACCTCGCGCTCGATGTCGACGATGCCGCTGCCGCCCGGGTAGACCGTGGCGGAAATCCGCGCCGGCACACCGAACGCCGAGTCGCCGACTTCCAGCACGGTCAGCCCGTTGCACTTGCCGACGGCGGCGCCGTGCGTGTCGATCAGGATGATCCCGGCCAGCATGTCATCCAGAATCCGCGCCGAGACCCGCCCGGTACGGGTAGCCTTGGCCTTGAGCGCCCGCTCGATATGCCCGGCATCGGTCATCTCGTCCCCCGCCAGGTGACGAATGAAATCCGCCTCGCTGACCAGCTGGAACAGATCACCAATGCGCGCCGACAAACGTCCCTGGTGTTCGGCCAGGCGCGCGCTGTAAGTCGCCAGGCGTGCCACGGCATCAGCCGTCAGCGGCGCCATGCCTTCTTCCGAGGTGCGGGTTTTAAGCAACTGGGCGAACTGCTCCAGGCTCTCATCGACCATCGGGATGTCTTCGTCGAAGTCCACCAGGACGCGGAACATCTCCTGGAAGTCCGGATCGAGGTCTTGCAGCGTGTAATACAGCTGACGCGCACCGATGATGACGACTTTGACCTGCAACGGAATGTGTTGCGGGGTCAGGGTCACCGTGGCCAGGCGACCCAGTTCACCGAGCGGCGATTCCATTTTCAGCTTACGCGATTGCAGGGCGCGTTTGAGCGCATCCCACACGAACGGCTCGCTGAGCATTTTTTCCGCTTCAAGGATCAGGAAGCCGCCGTTGGCCCGGTGCAATGCACCCGGACGCAGCTGCCGATAGGTCGTGTACAGCGCGCCCTGATCGGTGCTGTATTCGATGCGGCCAAACAGGTTTTCGTAAGTCGGGTGCGGCTCGAAAACCACCGGCGCACCACCGCTGGACGAATGACCGACCACCAGACTCGGGGCGTATTGCTCTTCCAGCAATTTGCGGGCGATGGCGTCAGTCTTGCTGTCGTCCACCAGTTGCTCGACCACAGTCTTGAGCAGATAAACCTGCATGGCTTGCAGGTAACCGCAAACGGCGGCGTTCTCGGCGTATTTCTCCGACAACGGCGACAACAACGGCTGCAAGGCCAACGTGATGGTTTCTTCGTTGAGGTGGCGCAGTTGATTGCTCGACTCGCGTTTCCATTGCGGCAGGCTGGCGAGCTCTTCGTTCAGTCGCTCCTCCAGACCTGAAATATCGTCGTGGAAACGCTCACGTTCGGCTTCCGGCAACTGGGCGAATTCCGCTTCGTCCAGGGCCTTGCCTTCGCTCATCGGCGTGAATGCGATGTTGCTGGCGTCGCGGTAAAGCGCGACTTCTTTCTCCAACGCCAGGCGCTCGATCACGTCCAGTGCCTTGTCGTAGCGCTGGTTGAAGGCGCGGTCGATGGCGCTCTTTTTCTGCTGGTAGGACGGGTGCTCGAACACTGCCGGAAAGGTCGCCAGCAGGTTGTCGATCAAGCCGTTGATGTCACCGATGAAGGCGCCAGCGGTACCCGATGGCAATTCCAGCGCGCGGGGCTCGCGAGGCTCATCGAAATTATTGACGTAGACCCAGTCGGCCGGGGTCTGCAGGCGTTTGCCTTCGGCTTTCAGGTAGCGTTTGACGAACGAAAACCGGCCGGTGCCGGGTTCACCCATGACGAATACGTTGTAACCGGGGCGTGGCATGGCCACACCGAATTGCAGGGCTTCAACAGCACGTTCCTGGCCAAGCACACCGCGGAAGGGCTCCAGATCATTGGTGGTAGAGAAGCTGAACTGTTCAGCGGAAAACGGACGGGTCAGCGCTTCAGGCGCTAGACGCAAGCTGGCAGCAACAGGATCAGGCATCGGGCTTCCTTACATCAGGCGGGGCAGATAGCGGCATTCTGGCGCTGCCCATACCTCACTTGCAAGGCGCGCCTCCAGCCAAAGCATAGACAAAACGTCATCTCCAGGCCGGCCGGGTGCAAATCGATGATTTCAACGAATGTTTTGCAAAAAATCACGGAACCCCGGGAACGTGCCTAAACTCCAAACTGCGCGGCTGGATTAATAACTGGCCCACTGGCGCCGGATTGGGCCAGACCCCTTGTCCATTGGTATGCACATAAAGAGAACATAGCTATGAAACGGATTCTTCTCGGTACTCTCTTCACCGCTGTATCCATCAACGCCATGGCGCAGGCGCCAGGCGGCCCGGATTGCGGTTGGGGCAACATGCTGTTTGAAGGTCAGCGTGGCACCCCGGCTCACTTCCTGGCATCCACCACCAACGGCACTTCCGGCAACGCAACCTTCGGTATGACCTCTGGTACCAACGGTTGCTCGACTAATGCGTCGCTGACTTATGGCGGCAAATCCTGGTTTGCCATGAATGGCATGATGAACGAGCTGTCCGAAGACATGGCCAAAGGTAACGGCGAAGCGCTGACGACCTACGCCGTGGTACTGGGCGTGGCGCCGGAAGACCGTGCGCACTTCGCTGCCGTGACTCACGAGCACTTCCAGCAGATCTTCAGCAAGGCTGACGTGACCGCTGACGACGTGCATACCAACACCCTGGCCGTTCTGAAGAACGATCCGCGTCTGGCCAAGTACGCTACTCAAGCTTAAGCTCGACCCGCCCGCTCCTTTCGGGGAGCGGGTTTTGTTTTTTGGACCTGCCCTCTTTGGGTCTTTGTTTTTTTTCGACTTAAGTTGCCCACTATGCTCAAACGCCTTGCCTGGCTGGCGCTCTGTGTCTGCGCCCCGCTGTCCGCCGCGCCACATGTCGACAATCAACGTTTGCAGCAATTGGCCAACGACCCTTTCTGGATTTCCCTGGGCCATTACGAAACCGCCAAACTGGGCGGCTGGCGCAGCTATGTCAGCGACAAAAAGTTCTTTCTCGCACCCGACGGCAACGAACACCCCGACCGCGAACTGGCGGCCACCGTGCAGGCGCTGTACGCCCCGGCCAGTGCGGGCGAACAACATGCGCAATGTGTCTACCCGGCGCGCACCCGCTGGTTGAAAGCGCAGCTCAACCTGACTGATTTGCCGACGCTCGATTGCACTGAGTTCAAGCAATGGTTCAAGGATGTCTCGCCCCATAGCGCGGTGATGATTTTCCCGGCGGCGTACCTGAACAGTCCATCATCGATGTTCGGCCATACCTTGCTGCGCATCGACCAGGCCGATGTGCAGAGTGATCACACCGCGCTGCTCAGTTACGCGATCAACTTCGGCGCGTACATCGAAGGCTCGGACAACAGCATCCTCTACGCCTGGAAAGGTTTGATGGGTGGCTATCCGGGGCTATTCGCGCTGGTGCCGTACCAGGAAAAACTCTCGGAATACCGCAGCCTCGAGAACAGGGACCTGTGGGAATACCGGCTGAACCTGACGCAGGCAGAAACCGAGCGCATGGTCGAGCACGTCTGGGAGTTGAAGCAGATCCAGTTCGACTATTTCTTTTTCGACGAAAACTGTTCCTATCGCCTGCTCGAGCTGCTGCAAGTGGCGCGGCCAAGCCTGCGCCTGACCGAACAGTTCCCGCTGACGGCCATTCCGACCGATACCGTCAAAGCCGTGAAAGAAGCCGGACTGGTGGAATCCATTCAGTATCGTCCGTCCCGTGAACGGGAGCTGCTCAGCCGCGCCGAGCCGTTGACTGACGAAGAACAGGAGTGGGTGCTGAAAGTCAGCGCCGACCAGAAGCAATTGCAGACGCCCGCGTTCAAGGCCCAACCGCGCGACCGTCAGGCGCTGATCATCGATGCGGCTTACCGACTCGAACGCTATCGCGCCAACGGTCAGGAGCGCGATCCTGAGCGGGCGCAGCGCAGTTTCGAACTGCTGCGGGCGATCAACCAGAACCCCGCCCCTGAGCTGGACATCCCAAGACCCGGCCTGCCCGAGGACGGTCATGAATCCCGCACCTGGCAGGCCGGCATCGGGACCCGGGGCGACAAGGCCTTTGGCGAATATGGCCTGCGCATGGCGTATCACGACCTCAACGATAACGCCGAGAGCTTCCCGCTCGGTGCGCAGATCGAAATCCTGCAGATGAAACTGCGCCAGTACGAAGGCAATCACTGGCAGTTCCAGCAACTGGACCTGGCGACCATTCGCTCCCTGACACCGCGCAATGAGCTGTTGCAGCCGCTCTCGTGGCAAGTCACCGGCGGTCTGGAACGCGTGCCGGGCAAGCATGACGATGAAACGCTGGTCAGCCACGTCAACGGCGGTGGCGGCGGCACCTGGCAGTTGGGCGAAGACATGCTCGGCTTTGCACTGGGCACCGTGCGTGTCGAACACAACAACGATTTCGCGGGTTTTATCGCACCGGCGGCAGGTTTCAACAGCGGTCTGCTGTGGAAAAACCCACTGGGCAATTTCAGCCTGGAAGCCAAGGGCGATTTCTTCACTAACGGCGAGGTGCGCCGCAGTGTGAGCCTCAACCAGCAGTGGGAACTGTCGCGCAACCTGGGCCTGCGCCTGAGTGCTCAACGCGAATTCAGCCACCTCGCCTCGCCCGAGAACGAAGTGATGCTTGAAGTGAAGTGGTATCACTACTGATCCGAATCCACCGCAAAACCAATGTGGGAGCGAGCCTGCTCGCTCCCACAAGGGATTTGTGGTGGCAAACAGATTGATCACACGCCTTTCACGATCGCCTGACAATTTCATTCGTAGACTTCACCCATAGGGCTTCTAACAGCCCGGGAGTCCAAGATGTGGCGTTGCGCAGGTGTGCTGGGATTGTTGATGTTGATCGCGGGTTGCCAGACGACCCACGAGGATTTGATCGCCAAGGGTTATCCACCGGCGTTCGCCGATGGTTTCGATGACGGTTGCAGCAGTGGCCGACAAGCCGCCGGGGCAATCACCGGGGAATTTCGCAAGAACGTCCCGCGCTATCTCAAGGACAAGCAGTACGCCGAAGGCTGGAGCGACGGTTTTCGCCAATGCCAGGCCATGCGCGAAAGCGAGGATCGCGAGGACTATCGCAGCCACCATTGGGACGACCGCGACAAAGCCTGGCAACAGCAAAAGGACCAGGGCGCCGCCCGAGCCTATCGCTCGCAATGAGTCGCTGACAGACATCCATCGAAACTAAAAGCCTGCAACCATGGCCCAAACCCTATAACGGGAGAAAACCATGAGTCGCGCTTTCGTCAATGAAGATAACGCCGCCGCGCAAGCCGATCAGCCAGTCGAACGGCAGGTCAGCGCACAGCCCAATTACGTCACGCCCGCCGGGCTGGCGCAGCTTCAGGCGAAAGTCGCCGAAGTGCAAAACCTGCTCAATGGACAGAATGCGAAAGGCGAACTCGCAGACAAACAGCGCCAGGCCGACCTGGAGCGTGACTGGCGGTATTTCAATCAACGCCTGCAAAGCGCTCAGTTGGTCGTACCGGCCTCCTCGACCGACAAAGTGCAGATTGGCGCGTGGGTAACGTTTGCCGATGAACAGGGCCACGAACAACGTGTGCAGTTGGTCGGTGAGGACCAGGCGGATGCCGCGAGCGGGCTGATCAACTGGGGCTCGCCGCTGGGACGGGCGCTGTTGGGCGCTCAGGTCGGGGACGAGGTGGTGTGGAAGCGGCCGGTGGGGGATTTGGTGATTGAGGTTCTGGGCATAGAAATCGGGTGATCTTCAGGACCCCATCGCGGGCAAGCCCGCTCCCACAGGGGTATATGTTCACTGAAGATCATGTGGGAGCTGGCTTGCCTGCGATGGCCGCGCCACGGTGTAACTGAAAGCCATAAAAAAACGGAGCCCTGAAGGCTCCGTTTTTTATGCAACCGACCCGATATCAGGCCAGTTTCTTGTGCCGTACACGATGTGGCTGGGAAGCCGCTTCACCGAGGCGTTTCTTGCGATCGGCTTCGTACTCGGTGTAGTTACCTTCGAAGAACACTGCTTGCGAGTCGTCTTCGTAAGCCAGGATGTGCGTCGCGACGCGGTCAAGGAACCACCGATCGTGAGAGATCACAATGGCGGCGCCCGGGAAGTCCAGCAGGGCTTCTTCCAGGGAACGCAGGGTTTCAACGTCGAGGTCGTTGGACGGTTCGTCGAGCAGCAGGACGTTGCCGCCCTCTTTCAAGGTCAGGGCCAGGTGCAAGCGACCGCGCTCACCACCGGACAGGTCCTTGACGAACTTCTGCTGGTCGCCGCCCTTGAAGTTGAAGCGACCGACGTAGGTGCGCGACGGGATCTCGTAGTTGCCAATGCGGATCTGGTCGGAACCGTCAGAGATTTGCTGGAACACCGTCTTGCTGCCGTCCAGGTCTTCGCGGCTCTGATCGACGCACGCCAATTGCACGGTTTCGCCGACTTCGATGCTGCCCGAATCCGGTGTTTCCTTGCCCATCAGCATGCGGAACAGGGTCGATTTACCGGCACCGTTACCGCCGATCACGCCAACGATGGCGCCTTTCGGCATGGAGAACGACAGGTTGTCGATCAACACGCGATCGCCGTAACCCTTGGAAACGTTCTTGAACTCGATGACCTTGTCACCCAGGCGTGGACCGGCCGGGATGTAGATCTCGTTGGTTTCGCTGCGCTTCTGGAATTCCTGCGACTGCATTTCTTCAAAGCGTTGCAGACGAGCCTTGGATTTGGACTGGCGGGCCTTGGCGCCTTTGCGCACCCACTCCAGTTCTTCCTTCATGGCTTTTTCGTGGGCCGACTGCTGCTTGGATTCGGCAGCCAGACGATCGGATTTGGCTTCGAGCCAACCCGAATAGTTGCCCTCGTAAGGGATACCGGCGCCGCGGTCGAGCTCGAGGATCCAGCCGGCAACGTTGTCCAGGAAGTACCGGTCGTGCGTGATCGCGACCACGGTGCCCGGGAAGTCGTGCAGGAAGTGCTCCAGCCAGGCGACGGAATCGGCGTCCAGGTGGTTGGTCGGTTCGTCGAGCAGCAGCATGTCCGGTGCGGACAACAGCAGGCGGCACAGGGCCACGCGACGCTTCTCACCACCGGAAAGGAATTCGATCTTGGCATCCCAGGCCGGCAGACGCAGGGCATCGGCGGCGACTTCCAGTTGGCGATCCAGATTGTGACCGTCGCTGGCTTGCAGGATGGCTTCGAGCTTGGCCTGTTCGGCGGCCAGTTTGTCGAAGTCGGCATCTTCATCAGCGTAAGCGGCGTAGACCTCGTCCAGGCGAGCCTGGGCGTTCTTGATCACGCTGACCGCTTCCTCGACCACTTCACGCACGGTCTTGGTCGGGTCCAGGATCGGCTCTTGCGGCAGGTAGCCGATGTTCAGCTCCGGCATCGGACGGGCTTCGCCCTCGAACTCGGTGTCGACGCCCGCCATGATTTTCAACAGCGTGGACTTACCCGAACCGTTGAGGCCGAGCACGCCGATCTTTGCGCCGGGGAAGAAGGACAGCGAAATGTTTTTCAGGATTTCCCGCTTCGGCGGAACAACTTTTCCCAGCCGATGCATGGTGAAGACGTATTGAGCCATGGAGAACCTTGGGTCAGTGACAGATGAATGATTGGAGCGCAGGCGATGCCCGGCCAGACTGTGCGCGTCGTCAGATTGATAATGTATCAATGCATGAGCGCTGAAAAAGTCTGAGTCTAGGAGCTGGAACGCTCCCGCGTAACCGGCAAAGCTACCTGAATGACAGGTGGCAGTCCAGCCGTGAGGGGCTGGCACTTAGCCACAACACAAGGCATGCTAGCCGCCCTTCGGGCGTCCGGCTTATAGTGCACGTCGCGCCAGTCCAGCCAAACCGCAGGATTACAGTTTGTCTAATGTCTCTCCGCCTTCGTCCGTGAGCGCAGCCCATCCTGCGACCGGCTCGCCCCTGCGCGGATCCTTGAAGGGTGCGTTGGCGACACTCGTGCTGTTGTTGCTCGCCTTGTTGTTCTGGCAGCTGCTGGATCAGCTGCGCGAAACACAGAAACACCAGCGGCAATACACCATCGACTACACCGCCGACCTGGCCGCGCAAGTCAGCCTGAACATGGCGCTCAAGGCCCAGATCGCGCTGAACCTGCTACCGATCGTCGAGCAACCGCAAAGTGCCGACGAACAGCAGGCGCTGCTGCGCAAGCTTCAACAATCGCTGCCTGAACTGCGCAGCCTGGCGTTGCTCAGTCCTTCCGGCAAAATCCTCAGCGACAGCGCCGCCGACGCCCAGGATGCCGATTACCTGGGTGAGCTGGTCCGACGCAGCCGCGCCCAGGCCCACTATTTCAGCAATGCCGACGACGGTTCAGTGGTGCACCTGCTGCTGCATCAGGCCAGTGGCAGCAGCCGTGGTTACTGGGCCCTGCGCCTGACGCCGACATTTTTCTCGTCTCTGACCAAGCAAAACGAAGCCGGCATCCGCCCGCTGTGGCTGGTGGAAAACCGGGTCAATCACCAGATCATCAGCCGCGATGAAGCGTCGCCTTCGGTTAAACCGAGCGCGTTGTCCCCGGACGATCTGGCCAACAGCGTGTTGACGGTGCCCCTGAGCAGCAGCGATTGGCAACTGCGCGGACTGTTCGATCGCCAGCAAGTGCTCGAACAACTGTTGCCGGCATTCATCGGCAAATGCCTGTTGGGACTGGCCTTTTCCCTGCTGCCGTTCATCGCGCTGCTGAACATTCGCCGCCGTCAGCGCCAGTTGCATGAGGGCCGCCGCCGCTATCACGATATTTTCGAAGGCACTGGCGTTGCCCTGTGCGTATTGGACGTCTCCGGGCTCAAGACCTTCTTCGACAAAGCCCAACTGCACAGCAGCGAGCAACTCAAGGCCTGGCTCGACAGACCGGAGCAACGCCAGCAATTGCTCCAGGAACTGCGCATCACCGAGGTCAACCAGGTTGCCCTGCAACTGCTCAACGTCAATTCCTGTGCTCAGGCGTGGAAACTGTTGATTGACGGCTGCCCGCAGGACGGCACCGCCATCGGCCATCAAGTGCTCGAAACGGTGTTCAACCAGCAGAGACAGCTCGAGCTGGAAATCAAACTCCAGGACGCCAATGGCCGCGACCAGCACCTGTGGCTGGTGCTGCGCCTGCCGGAAGATCACGCCGACTATAAAGCGGTGATCCTGAGCATCACCGACATCACCAGCCGCAAGCTCATCGAGCTGTCGCTGCTGGAACGTGAAGGCTTCTGGTCCGATGTGGTGCGCACCGTGCCGGATCACCTGTACGTGCAGGACGTGATCAGCCAGCGAATGATTTTCAGCAACCACCACCTGGGCCAGACCCTCGGTTACAACCGTACCGAGTTGCACCAGATGGGCGAGTATTTCTGGGAAATCCTCCTGCACCCCGAAGATGCCGATTACTACCACCGCTCGCGCCAGACCCAGCGCCACGCGGGTTACACCCAATTGCTGCAATGCCAGTTGCGGTTCCGTCATCGCGACGGCAAGTGGCGGCGTTTCGACATTCGCGAACAGGCACTGGCGCGGGACAAACACGATCAAGTCACGCGGATCATCGGTGTGGCCAAGGACATCACCGATCAGATCGAAGCCAGTGAATCCCTGCGTGACAGCGAGCAGCGCTACCGGATGCTCGCCGAAAGCATCAGCGACGTCATTTTCTCCACCGACAGCAAAATGAAGCTCAACTACGTCAGCCCGTCGGTACAAGCCGTGTTGGGCTACGACGCCGAGTGGATCTTCCAGAACGGCTGGCAATCGACCATCGCCAACCCGCAGCAACTGACCGGCATTTACGGCTTGATGGATCGGGTCAGCAAAGCGCTGGATAAACCCGAGCAACTGGCACTGCTGCGCAGTCAGGTGCAGACCCAACTGTTCCTGTTCGATTGCCTGCGCGGCGACGGGCGCAAAATTCCGATCGAGCTACGGCTGGTACTGGTCTGGGACGAACACGGGGCCTTCGAAGGCGTGCTGGGCGTCGGCCGCGACATCAGCCAGCAACGCCGGGCCGAAAAGGACCTGCGCATGGCGGCCACGGTCTTCGAACATTCGACGTCGGCGATCCTGATCACCGACCCGGCCGGCTACATCGTCCAGGCCAACGAAGCGTTCAGTCGCGTCAGCGGTTATGCCGTGGAGCAGGTGCTGGACCAATTGCCGAACATGCTGACCGTCGACGAGCAGCAGGAAGCCCACCTGCGTTATGTGCTCAAGCAACTGCATCAGAACAGCACCTGGGAAGGCGAAGTCTGGCTCAAGCGGCGCAACGGCGAGCATTACCCGGCCTGGGTCGGCATCACGGCAGTGCTCGACGATGAAGGTGACCTGGCCAGTTACGTGTGCTTCTTCAGCGACATCAGCGAGCGCAAGGCCAGCGAGCAGCGGATTCACCGCCTCGCCTACTACGACGCCCTGACTCACCTGCCCAACCGCACGCTGTTCCAGGACCGTCTGCACAACGCGCTGCAATCAGCCGAGCGGCAGAAGTCCTGGGTCGTGCTGATGTTCCTCGACCTAGACCGTTTCAAGCCGATCAACGATTCCCTCGGCCATGCGGCCGGCGACCGTATGCTCAAGGAAATGGCCACGCGCCTGCTCGGTTGCGTCGACGATGACGACACCGTGGCGCGCATGGGCGGCGATGAATTCACCTTGTTGCTGCAACCTCGGGCCAACCGTGAAGTCGCCTTGAACAGGGCGATCCATGTCGCCGAGCAAATCCTCGCCAGCCTGGTGACACCGTTCGTGCTGGAAGGCCGCGAGTTCTTCGTCACCGCCAGTATCGGTATTGCCTTGAGCCCGCAGGATGGCAACGAACTCAGTCAGCTGATGAAAAACGCCGACACCGCGATGTATCACGCCAAGGAGCGCGGCAAGAACAACTTCCAGTTCTATCAGGCGGACATGAACGCCAGCGCCCTGGAGCGCCTGGAACTGGAAAGCGACTTGCGTCATGCCCTGGAACAAGACGAATTCGTTCTGTACTACCAGCCGCAGTTCAGCGGCGATGGCAAACGCCTGACCGGCGCCGAAGCCCTGCTGCGCTGGCGTCATCCACGTCGCGGCCTGGTGCCGCCGGGGGATTTCATTCCGGTGCTCGAAGAGCTTGGGCTGGTGGTGGATGTCGGTGACTGGGTGATCAGCGAAGCCTGCCGGCAGCTCAAGACCTGGCATCAGGCCAAGGTGCGGGTGCCGAAGGTGTCGGTGAACATTTCGGCCCGGCAATTCTCCGACGGCCAGCTCGGGACGCGGATCGCCACCATCCTCAAGGAAACCGGCCTGCCGCCGGCATGCCTGGAGCTGGAGCTGACCGAAAGTATCCTGATGCGTGAAGTCAGCGAAGCGATGCAGATCCTCGCCGGGTTGAAAAACCTCGGCCTGAGTATTGCGGTCGATGACTTCGGCACCGGGTATTCCTCGCTCAACTACCTCAAGCAATTCCCGATCGACGTGCTGAAAATCGACCGCACCTTCGTTGATGGCCTGCCGTCGGGCGAACAGGATGCACAGATTGCCCGGGCGATCATTGCCATGGCCCATAGCCTCAACCTGGCGGTGATTGCCGAAGGTGTGGAAACCCACGAGCAACTCGACTTCCTGCGTGAGCATGGGTGCGATGAGGTTCAGGGGTATCTGTTCGGGCGGCCGATGCCGGCGGGCCGGTTTGAGGCGCAGTTCAGCAATGATGCGCTGTTCATGTTCGACTGAGGCCTTGCGCAGAGACTGCCGGCCCCATCGCGGGCAAGCCCGCTCTCACAGTTTTTTGGTGAATCCAAGATTTGTGACCACTGAAGATCCCTGTGGGAGCGGGCTTGCCCGCGATGAGGCCTGCACAATCACCACTGATCCCGTCATGAAGCCCACTTGTCTGCGACATGATGTCCTTTCATATGCCATCTAAAACCCATTGGGTTAGAATGCCCCCCTTTTCTGCCCCGATCCTTGAGGACCGCCATGTTCAGCCGTGATTTGACTATTGCCAAGTACGACGCCGATCTTTTTGCCGCCATGGAGCAAGAAGCTCAGCGCCAGGATGAACACATCGAGCTGATCGCTTCGGAAAACTACACCAGCCCAGCGGTGATGGAAGCTCAAGGCTCGGTACTGACCAACAAATACGCCGAAGGCTACCCGGGCAAGCGCTACTACGGTGGTTGCGAGTTCGTCGACGTGGTTGAGCAACTGGCCATCGACCGCGCCAAAGAACTGTTCGGCGCCGATTACGCCAACGTTCAGCCGCACGCTGGTTCGCAAGCCAACAGCGCCGTTTACCTGGCTCTGCTGCAAGCGGGCGACACCATCCTGGGCATGAGCCTGGCCCACGGCGGTCACCTGACCCACGGTGCCAGCGTTTCCTCCTCCGGCAAGCTGTACAACGCCGTTCAATACGGCATCGACGCCAATGGCCTGATCGATTACGACGAAGTCGAGCGCCTGGCCGTTGAGCACAAGCCAAAAATGATCGTGGCCGGTTTCTCTGCCTACTCGCAGATCCTCGACTTCCCGCGTTTCCGCGAAATCGCTGACAAAGTTGGCGCCTACCTGTTCGTCGACATGGCCCACGTGGCCGGTCTGGTCGCCGCTGGCGTCTACCCGAACCCGGTTCCATTCGCTGACGTCGTGACCACCACCACGCACAAGACCCTACGCGGTCCACGTGGCGGCCTGATCCTGGCTCGCGCCAACGCTGACATCGAGAAGAAGCTGAACTCCGCGGTATTCCCGGGCGCCCAGGGTGGCCCGCTGGAGCACGTGATCGCCGCCAAGGCGATCTGCTTCAAGGAAGCACTGCAGCCTGAGTTCAAGGCTTACCAGGAACAAGTGGTGAAAAACGCTCAGGCCATGGCCGAAGTGTTCATCCAGCGCGGTTTCGACGTGGTGTCCGGCGGTACCAAGAACCACCTGTTCCTGCTGTCGCTGATCAAGCAGGACATCTCCGGTAAAGACGCCGACGCCGCTCTGGGCAAAGCGTTCATCACCGTGAACAAGAACTCCGTGCCAAACGACCCACGCTCCCCGTTCGTCACCTCTGGCCTGCGCTTCGGTACTCCGGCTGTGACCACTCGCGGCTTCAAGGAAGCAGAGTGCAAAGAGCTGGCTGGCTGGATCTGCGACATCCTGGCTGACCTGAACAACGAAGCGGTGATCGACGCCGTTCGTGAGAAGGTCAAGGCCATCTGCAAGAAGCTGCCGGTGTACGGCGCTTAATTGCACCGCTGAACCGCAGCACTAAAAAACCGGCCAGTGATGGCCGGTTTTTTTTCGCCTTGGATTTGTAGGAGCCGGCTTGCTGGCAATACGTCCTTGAGCCTTGCAATGATCTTTCGGCCGCCATCGCCAGCAAGCCGGCTCCTACAGGAATAGCACCACTGGTCAGACCGGCCATGCCAATCACACAATTTCCGCTTGCGATATCCCAAAAACAGCGCCTAGACTGCGCCTGCACTGGACATACCGGTAAGACCACAATAATTAAGTCCTGAATCTGATGCGCTCACTCAAGCGCACGGCAGCCAGGACACCGACCAGGATTCCTCCCATGCTCAGATGGTGCTCGCGTTCAATCTTCCTCCAAGTGGTTCTCGGACTGGTGCTCGGCATCGTCTGCGGGCTGACCCTTCCTGAATACTCCGCCCAGCTCAAACCGCTCGGCGATGGCTTCATCAAACTGATCAAGATGCTCATCGGTCTGATCGTGTTCTGCGTAGTGGTCAGCGGCATCAGCGGTGCCGGCGACTTGAAGAAGGTCGGACGCATCGGCCTGAAATCGGTGATCTATTTCGAAATCCTGACCACCATCGCCCTGGTGATCGGTCTGGTGTTCGCGTTCACCACCGGCATCGGCAGCGGCGCGAACATTCATCTGGATCAGCTTTCCGCTGCCGACATGGGCGACATCGCCCAGCGCGGTCAGCACATGCAAACCACCTCCCAGTTCCTGATGAACCTGATCCCGACCTCGGTCATCGGCGCCTTCGCGGAGAACAACATCCTGCAAGTGCTGCTGTTTTCGGTGTTGTTCGGCAGTGCGCTGAACCTGGTAGGCGAAGCAGCGTCGGGTATTTCCCGACTGATCAATGAACTGAGCCACGTGATCTTCCGCATCATGGGCATGATCGTGCGTCTGGCGCCGATCGGCGTGTTCGGCGCCATCGCGTTCACCACCAGCAAATATGGCCTGGATTCGCTGCAGCACCTGGGCAGCCTGGTCGGCCTGTTCTACCTGACCTGCGTAGCGTTCGTGTCGCTGATTCTTGGCCTGGTGATGCGTTTGTCCGGCCTGCGGATGTGGCCACTGCTCAAGTACCTGCGCGAAGAATTGCTGATTGTCATGGGCACCGCCTCGTCCGACGCCGTGCTGCCACAAATCATGCGCAAGCTTGAGCACTTGGGCATCGGCAGTTCGACGGTCGGTCTGGTGATTCCTACGGGTTATTCATTCAACCTCGATGGGTTCTCAATCTACCTGACCCTGGCCATCGTCTTCATCGCCAACGCCACCGGCACGCCGTTGGCCATGACCGACTTGCTGACGATTCTGTTGGTCTCGCTGATTACCTCAAAAGGTGCCCACGGGATTCCCGGCTCGGCGCTGGTGATTCTGGCGGCAACACTCACGGCGATCCCGGCGATTCCGGTGGTCGGGCTGGTGCTGGTACTGGCAGTGGACTGGTTCATGGGCATCGGCCGGGCGCTGACCAACCTGATCGGCAACTGCGTCGCCACCGTGGCCATTGCCCGCTGGGAGAAGGACATCGATATTCAACGGGCGAACAAAGTGCTTTCCGGACAAGTGGGTTATACCTTCCAGCCGAGAAAACCTGTGGCCCCGGCGCATCAGCAGGAATTCTGAATAATCGCCGTGCCTGCCTGCGGGCAGGCACGGTCAACAACCGTTTTGGAAGCTCATGGAGCGAACAGTGATCACCTCGTCGACCGTTGTGAATTCAGTAGTAGAAAAACTCCGGGCCGCTTTGGCCCGTGGTCAGTGGCGCTCCGGCGAAATGCTGCCGGGGCAACGTGAACTGGCCGAACAACTGGGCATCAGCCGCCCGAGCCTGCGTGAAGCGGTGATCGTGCTGGAAACCCTTGGCCTGGTGCGCTCGATGCCTGGCAAAGGCGTGGTGGTGCTGGACGCCCATCTCAGCGACAGCCAAAGCCACGACAGCGCGCTGGCCGGCGCCAGCCTGGAAGACGTGCTGCAACTGCGCTACACCCTCGAGCCGTTTATCGTCGGCCTGGTCGCGCAGTCGATCAGCAGCAAGGAAGTCGGGCAACTGCGCCTGACCCTGATGGACATGCGCGAAGCGCTGGAAGCCAACGACAGCGAGGCCGGGGTGAACGCCTACATCGCGTTCCACGAAGAACTGTTCACGCTGACCTCGAACCCGATTTTCCAGAGCGTGGTGCAGCAGACCAGCAATGCCCTCAAGCAAAGCGCCGAGGTGCTGCGCAACTCCCCCGAGCACCTGGCTGAGCGCCTTGAAGAGAACGAAGCCGTGGTGCGCGCGATTCGCAGTAAAAACAGCGCCCAGGCCAGTGCCGAGATGCGTCGGCACATCCTTCGGGAAGGCCAGCGGATGGGCATCGAGTTGAATATCCCGGACGACAACCTCGGCAGTTAAAACTGCTTCGAACTGGAGACAGGCCATGAATAGCTTCGCCTCACCGCAAACACTCACTGCCCTGCCCTTTCCAGCGCGGGCGGACGATCTCTATTCGCGGATCTTCGACGCCATTCTCGAACAGCGCCTCACTGCGTCCAGCCGCTTTACCGAAGAAAGCCTGGCGCAGATGTTCAGCGTTCGACGCAGTGACATTCGTGGCGTGCTGACGCGCCTGTCTCATCAGCAAATCATCGTCCTACGGGCAAACCATCGACCCCGCATC
Source organism: Pseudomonas sp. UMAB-40 (assembly GCF_900095275.1). NCBI lineage: Bacteria > Pseudomonadati > Pseudomonadota > Gammaproteobacteria > Pseudomonadales > Pseudomonadaceae > Pseudomonas > Pseudomonas sp. UMAB-40. The sequence continues at coordinate 107,839 of NZ_LT607563.1, read as the reverse complement.
GCCGCGCTTGATGCCGAGCAGACCCGGCAGACACTGCATGCCCGGCGGCTGACCGAGACCACCTTGGTGCGGCTCGCCTGCCAGCAACCTCGTGCGCAAGACTTGAACCGCCTGCATGCCCTGATCGAGAGCGAGCGCCACTGTACCGCGCGTGGCACGGCGATCCGGTTGGCCGGGGAGTTTCATTTGCAGTTGGCGGAAATGGCGGGGAATGCCCCGTTGGCGCATTTTCTGGGTAGCCTGGTGCCGCTGACTTCACTGGCGATTGCGCAGTTTGATGCGCCGGCGGAGGGTTATTGCGGGTGGCATGAGGACATTATCCATGCGGTGGAGCGTGGAGATGCCATGGCTGCAGAGGCATTGCTGAGCCGGCACTTGGATTTTCTTGAAGAGGCCTTACTGAACTCTGAATCGAGTTCAGGCCAGAATCGTGTTGCCGGGTAAATCGCCATCGCGGGCAAGCCCGCTCCCACAGTGATCTTCGGTGCTCACTTTTTTCCTCACCCGAAAAACCTGTGGGAGCGGGCTTGCCCGCGATGACGGCATGACAGGCGCCGATAATTCTAGTCCGCAGCCACCCGCGCAAACCCTTCCCGAATCTTCTCTTCCGGCAAATCATCGGCAATGAACACGATGACGCTTTCCCGCGCCTCGTCGTCCGCCCATTCGGTATCCCAATCGAATCCGTATAACTTCAACACGCCCTGAAACACCATCCGACGCGGCTCACCAACGATGCTCAACACACCTTTGTAGCGCAGCAATTGCTTGCCATGGTCTTCCAGCAGCTCGTTCATGAACTCGCTGAGCTTGTCGATATCCAGCGGCTTGTCGGTGCGCAGCACCAGGCTGGAGATCCGGTCGATGGAGGGCGCCTTGGCCACCGGGCGCAGGCTGACGCCGCCGAGGTCGGCATTCAGGTTGAAACCGCGCACGTCGAGCAATTCGGCCAGGTCGATCTTGCCGTGTTCGACCACACGAATCGGCGCGCGACGGTTGATGCGGGTCAGGCGTTCGCTCAGTGCGGTAAACGTCGCTTCGTCCACCAGATCGCGCTTGCTCACCAGCAAGCGGTCGGCGAAACCGATTTGCGCCTGGGCGATGGTTTGCGTCAGGTGAGTGTCGGCGTGCGCCGCGTCGACCAGGGTGATGATGCCGTCGAGGATGTAACGCTCGCGCAGCTCTTCATCGATGAAAAAGGTTTGCGCCACTGGCGCCGGATCGGCCAGGCCGGTGCATTCGATCACCAGACGGTCAAAGGCGATTTCGCCGCCGTCCAGGCGTTCGAGCAGCAGGTACAAGGCCTTGGTCAGGTCGGTGTGGATGGTGCAGCAGACGCAGCCGTTGGACAGCGTCATCACTTGCACCGGTTCATCACCCAACAGCTGGGTGTCGATGCCGGCGTCACTGAATTCGTTCTCGATCACCGCGATTTTCAGGCCGTGCTCGGCTTTGAGCAGGTGGCGCAGCAGCGTGGTCTTACCGGCGCCGAGGAAGCCGCTGAGGATGGTTACCGGGATGGGAGAGGACAACTGGAGTCTCCTGTTTCACAAAATTAAAAAGCAACACAAAACAAATGTGGGAGCGGGCTTGCCCGCGATAGCGATTTACCATTCAACATCAATGTTGACTGATAGTCCGTCATCGCGGGCAAGCCCGCTCCCACAGGGATTGCATCAAGCCGACTGTTGCATCAACAGCACTTCGGCCCACCCTTGCCACCGTAACGAGCCTCTTGGCGTTCCCGAAAGAACATCTCGTAGCTCATCATCGGTTTGTCCGGGTGTTTGGTTTGCATATGCTCGACGTAGTTGTCGTAGTCGGGCATGCCGACCATCAGGCGCGCGGCCTGACCGAGGTATTTACCGAGGCGACTCAGGTCATTGAACATGGTGCAATCCTCGATTAGGCATCCGGCAGCGCCTGGAACGGTGCTTCTTTATCCGTGCGTTCTTTGCTGCCCCAGGCGGAAATACCGACCTTGAGCGCATAGAACAGGATGCTGAAGACCACGAACAGGAACAGCGCCGTCAGCGTTGCGTTGGTGTAAGCGTTGAAGATCACGTGCTGCATCTGAGTGATGTCCTTGGCCGGGGCGAGGATCTGGCCGTTGGCCAGCGCATCGCTGTATTTTTTCGCCAGCGACAGGAAGCCGATCGCCGGGTTGGCGTCGAACAGCTTGATGAAACCGGCGGTGGTGGTGCAGATCAGCAGCCAGACCGCTGGCAGCATGGTCACCCAGACGTAGCGTTGGCGTTTCATTTTGATCAGCACAACGGTGCCGAGCATCAGCGCAATACCGGCCAGCATCTGGTTGGAGATACCGAACAACGGCCACAAGGTGTTGATGCCGCCCAGTGGATCGATCACGCCCTGGTACAGCAACCAGCCCCACATCGCCACGCAACCGGCGGTTGCGATCAGGTTGGCGGTCCAGGATTCGGTGCGTTTCAGCGCCGGCACGAAGGAACCGAGCAAGTCCTGCAGCATGAAACGCCCGGCACGGGTGCCGGCATCAACGGCCGTCAAAATGAACAGCGCTTCGAACAGGATCGCGAAGTGGTACCAGAACGCCATGGTGTTTTCACCCGGCAGGACACTGTGCAGGATCTGCGCAATACCGACCGCCAGGGTCGGCGCACCGCCGGCACGGGCCAGGATCGTGGTTTCACCGATGTCCTTGGCCACCGCTTGCAGCGCTTCCGGAGTGATTGCAAAGCCCCAGCTGGTGACCGTTTGAGCCACTGCCACCACGTCACCGCCGACGACTGCCGCCGGGCTGTTCATGGCGAAGTACACGCCTGGCTCGATCACCGAAGCCGCGACCATCGCCATGATGGCGACGAAGGATTCCATCAACATGGCGCCGTAACCGATGTAACGGGAATTGACCTCGTTATCCAGCAGTTTCGGTGTGGTGCCAGAGGAGATCAGCGCGTGGAAACCGGAGACCGCGCCACAGGCAATGGTGATAAACAGGAACGGGAACAGACCGCCCTTCCAGACAGGGCCGGTACCGTCGACGAACTGGGTCAATGCCGGCATTTTCAGCTCGGGCATAGTGACCAGGATGCCGATCGCCAGCGCCACGATGGTGCCGATCTTCAGGAACGTCGACAGATAGTCACGCGGCGCCAGAATCAGCCAGACCGGCAGCGAGGCGGCCACGAAACCGTATCCGACCAGCATCCACGTAATCTGCACGCCAGTGAAGCTGAACGCCTTGGCCCAGACCGGATCGGCGGCTATCTGCCCGCCCAGCCAGATCGAACCCAAGAGCAGCAACACGCCGACCACGGAGATTTCGCCAATGCGACCCGGGCGGATGTAGCGCATGTAAATGCCCATGAACATTGCGATCGGGATGGTCGCCATCACCGTGAAAATCCCCCATGGGCTCTCGGCCAGGGCTTTCACGACGATCAGCGCCAGCACCGCGAGGATGATGATCATGATCAGGAAGCAGCCAAACAGCGCGATGGTCCCGGGAATACGGCCCATTTCTTCACGAACCATGTCGCCCAGTGAGCGGCCGTTGCGGCGGGTGGACATGAACAGGACCATGAAGTCCTGAACCGCACCGGCCAGCACCACGCCGGCGATCAGCCACAGCGTACCGGGCAGATAGCCCATCTGTGCAGCCAATACCGGGCCGACCAGCGGCCCCGCGCCAGCGATGGCGGCGAAGTGGTGACCAAAGAGGATGTGTTTGTTGGTGGGGACGTAGTCCAGACCGTCATTGTTGAGTACGGCGGGGGTGGCCCGTCGCGGGTCAAGTTGCATCACATTGTTGGCGATGAACAGACTGTAATAGCGGTAGGCAACCAGATAAATGGCCACGGCAGCGACCACAATCCACAAGGCGTTGATCGCCTCGCCTCGGCGCAATGCCACGACACCAAGGGCGCACGCCCCCACGATTGCCAGCAGCAGCCAGGGTAGATGGCGTAGCAGGCTATTATTATTTTTCATTTTATGATTCCAGCCAGAGTGGACAAGAAAGACAGCCACCCCGAGTTTAGCTCGCCTGACGGCAAAGGCCATACCCCGACATTGGTCTAGAAGACTGTCCTGACTGGCAGGCTCCGACAATGCGGGTCTATAGTCAGCGAACATCTAGAGGATTGCGCCATGAGCGAGCACCCTGCCGATCGTCGCCGCTTCAAACGTATTGCGTTCGATGCCAAAACCGAGCTGAGCCAGGGGGAATTCATCTGGCCGGTGAAGCTGATCGACCTCTCACTCAAGGGGCTGCTGATCGAGAAGCCCGAGCCGTGGCTGGGTAATCGGGATTGGCATTTCCTGGTGGATATTCATCTAAACGAAGACGTCGAGATCAAGATGGATGTGATGTTGACCCACGATGATCATGGTCAACTCGGGTTCGTCTGCAAACACATCAGCCTGGAATCGATTGAGCGCCTGCGGCGGTTGATCGAGTTCAACCTGGGGGATCCCGAGGAACTGGAGCGCGAATTGGGCGCTTTGATCGAAATCTAAAGACCCAACACTAATCCGATGTGGGAGCGGGCTTGCTCGCGAAGGCGGTTTAGCATTCAACGATGATGTTGACTGATAGTCCGCCATCGCGAGCGAGCGCGCTCCCACAAGGTTTGTGTTCCACCTGGAAGGTTATTCGAACAATGCGTCGAGGGCCTGCTCCAGACGGGTCACGGCAATAATCTGCAACCCCGGCGGCGCTTCCTTGGGCGCATTGCCCTTGGGCACGATGGCGCGTTTGAAGCCGTGCTTGGCGGCTTCCTTCAAGCGTTCCTGGCCACTCGGCACCGGGCGCACTTCGCCCGACAGCCCGACTTCACCGAACACCAGCAAGTCATGGGGCAGCGGGCGATTGCGCAAACTGGACATGACCGCGGCCATCAACGCCAGGTCGGAGGCCGTTTCCAGCACCTTCACCCCGCCGACCACGTTGAGGAAGACGTCCTGATCGTGAGTCGGAATCCCGCCGTGACGGTGCAGCACCGCCAGCAACATCGCCAGACGATTCTGATCCAGTCCCAGCGTGACCCGACGCGGGTTCGCCAAATGGCTGTCATCCACCAGCGCCTGGACTTCCACCAGCATCGGCCGCGTCCCTTCCCACGTCGCCATGACCACACTGCCCGGTACTTCTTCCTGCGCACGGGTCAGAAAAATCGCTGACGGGTTGGAGACTTCTTTCAGGCCTTTGTCGGTCATGCCGAACACGCCCAATTCGTTGACAGCGCCGAAACGGTTTTTCACCGCGCGCAACAGACGCAGCCGTCCATCGGATTCGCCTTCGAAATACAGCACCGTGTCGACCATGTGTTCCAGGACGCGCGGCCCGGCCAAGGCGCCTTCTTTTGTCACGTGGCCGACCAGGAAAATCGCCGTGCCGCTCTGCTTGGCATACCGTACCAGCAACGCCGCACTTTCCCTGACCTGCGACACGCCGCCGGGTGCCGATTGCAGTTGCTCGGTAAAGATGGTCTGAATGGAGTCGATCACCATGACCTTGGGCTTTTCGACCCGGGCAGTGGCGATGATGGTTTCGATGCAGGTTTCGGTCATCACCCGCAGCTGATCCTGAGGCAGGCCGAGACGGCGCGCGCGCATGGCCACCTGCTGCTGGGATTCTTCGCCGGTGACGTACAGCGCCGGCATGACTTTGGCGAGGTTGCACAAGGTTTGCAGGAGAATGGTCGATTTGCCGATACCGGGGTCACCGCCGATCAGCACCACCGAACCATCCACCAGGCCACCGCCCAACACCCGATCGAGTTCGCTGGAGGCGGTGGAGAAGCGCGGAATCTCTTCGACGCTGACTTCGGCCAGGGTCTTAATCTGTGCCTGTTGCCCGGTCCAACCGGTGCGACCGCTGGGTGCTGCGGCGGCGCCGCTCTCGACCATGGTTTCGGTCAGCGTGTTCCAGGCCCCGCACTCGCCGCACTGGCCGGCCCACTTGGGGAAGGTTGAGCCGCACTCGGTGCAGCCGTACATGCGCTTGGCCTTGGCCATCTGAACTCCCGGCAAAAACCGCGATGATAGCTCAGCTGACGCGGATCAGCGCGGCGCCGCTGTGCGGATTTCACCGTTGGCCAGACGCGCGGCGCTGTTGCCCAACGGATCTTCGGCATTCAGGTCGGCGCCCTTGGCCTTGAGTTCATCCAGCAATTCGACTCGCTTGAACAGTCCCGCGTACATCGCGGCCGTCTGGCCAGCGCCGTTACGTTGGTCGGGGCTGCAATGGGCGGCCAACAGGGTTTTGGCGATCTGGATTTCGCCCTTGAAAATGGCACCCATCAGGGCGGTGTTGCCGCGCTGATCCTGAGCGCAGGCATCGGCCCCGGCCGCGAGCAAACGGTCCACGGCGGCTGTCTGGCCGTGATAGGCCGCAAGAATCAGCGCGGTGTAGCCCTTGCTGTCGCGGGTATCGAGGGAATAATTGGCCTCAATGAAGGTATCGAGCATCGGCACATCGCCACGGCGGGCGGCGTCGAAGTAATAATTTTGCAGTTGAACCTTCAGCACTGCGGGATCTTCAGCCGGCCCGCCGAATACGCTGAACGACACGCACGCCAGAAACAGCGATAGGCAAAAACGCATGGCAAGCTCCTTGGTCTGACGGGACCTCGTCCGAGGCCCCGCTTTTTCAGGCAAACGCGATCAGTCCGCCAGCTTGGCCGCCAGCGCCTTGACCCGGCCCAGATCACCCTTGGCCACCCTGGCCACGCCCGTCCCGTATTCCGGGTCGGCCTTATAAAGGAAGGACAGGATGATGTGCTTGCTTTCGTCATCGGTGGTGGCCAATGAGCCGCCGAAGCTCTCGATCAGGTCCTTGCGTTCTTTCTTGCTGAAGGAGCGATACAGATCGCCGGCCTGCTTGAAGTTCTGCTCACGCTGGATCTTCGCCTGCTGCGTGCTGCCCGACAGGGCCGACTGGCTGTAACGTGCGGTTTGCGGCTCGTCACGACGCAGCAAACGGCTCGGTTGATAATTCACGCCGCTGCTGCTGTGACCGATGTTCATCGCGCCATCCTGATTGCCGTTGTTCACGGCGACCTTGGGTGCATTGATCGGCAATTGCAGTGCATTGGCCCCCAGGCGATACAGTTGAGTATCGGCATAAGAAAACACCCGCCCCTGTAATAAGCGATCTTCGGAAGGTTCGATGCCTGGAACAAGATTGGCCGGTGCCATGGCAACTTGTTCTGTTTCCTGGAAGACATTTGCAGGATTACGGTTCAACACCATTTGTCCAACTTTTCGCTCAGGAACTCCGGGCCATATTTTGGTTGCGTCCAATGTATCGAAATCAAACTTGTACACGTCTTGAGGATTTAATACCTGGACGTACAAGTCCCATTTCGGAAACTCACCCTTGTTAATATGAGACACCAAATCATTAGTCATATGACTGTAGTCTTGGCCTTGTACTTTGGTCACCGCTTTTGGATCGAGGTTATTAATCCCCTGCAAACTTTTCCAGTGAAACTTCACGTAGTGAATTGCACCTTCGGCATTAACTAACTTGTAAGCATGAACACCGTTGCCGTCCATTTCCCGATAACTGGCGGGTGTACCGGAGTTGGAATACAACTCCGTCAAGGTGCGAGTGGCTTCCGGGACATGCGAGAAGAAATCAAAGCGGCGGGCATCATCGTCCAGGTTGGTACGCGGGTCCGGCTTGAAGGCGTGGACCATGTCCGGAAATTTGATCGCATCACGAATGAAAAAGGTCGGGAAATTGTTGCCGACCAGGTCCCAGTTGCCGTCCGCGGTGTAGAACTTGGTGGCAAAGCCCCGCGGATCACGCAGGGTTTCTGGCGAATGGTTGCCGTGGACGACCGCCGAGAAACGCACAAACACCGGGGTGCTCTGACCACCCGCAAACACCTTGGCCTTGGTCAGGTCACTCAGGTCATCCGTCACGGTGAAGGTGCCGTGGGCACCGGTGCCGCGGGCATGCACGACGCGCTCGGGAATGCGCTCACGGTCAAAGCGTTGGAGCTTCTGGATCAGTTGCACGTCCTGCAGCAGCACCGGGCCGTTGGCGCCGGCGGTTTGCGAGTTCTGGTTATCGCCCACGGCAGCGCCGTTGTCTCGGGTCAGGGTCGAAGCGTGGACGGAGAAGGACAGCAGGCTGGCGGTTAATACGCCGAGGGTGTACCGAGAGGGGAAAGCCCCAAGGCCAATGGTCGAAGTCATATCAGGTTCCTCTGTTTTCAAGGCGCACTCCAAGTGCGCTGCCCAGAGGCTAGAGGCCCGGACCGCAGAACATAAATAGAAAGAACGTAATGCGATGATTCAGAAAATTATGTGGCTAATCAGCCTGTTAGCGCGTAGTTCGCGCGCGATTGGTGGCACTTTGCAAACTAATTGGCGGCACATGTGTCGATAAACACGAGCATTGTAAGAAGCTGTTTCGGGCAAGAGCCGTAATGCTGCTTTACACTGCATTCCACCAACCTCATCTGTAACAAGGAAATAACCTATGGGCGTGATAAGTGAGTTCAAGGCCTTCGCGGTCAAAGGTAATGTGGTCGACATGGCCGTCGGTATCATCATCGGCGCCGCCTTCGGCAAGATCGTTTCATCGTTTGTCGGCGACGTGGTGATGCCGCCAATCGGCCTGTTGATCGGTGGGGTGGACTTCAGTGACCTGGCCGTTACGCTCAAGGCAGCCAACGGGGATGTCCCGGCGGTGGTGCTGGCCTACGGTAAGTTCATCCAGAGCCTGATCGACTTCATCATCGTCGCCTTCGCGATCTTCATGGGCGTCAAGGCCATCAACCGTCTGAAACGCGAAGAGGCCGTTGCGCCAACCCTGCCGCCGGTTCCAACCAAGGAAGAAGAGCTGTTGAGCGAGATCCGTGATCTGCTCAAGGCCCAGAACAATTAGCCCTGAAGGCTGCTTGCAAATAGAAACGGCGCCTTCGGGGCGCCGTTTTTTTTACCAGAAGTTCTCCACCGCCACCTGGCCGGGTCGTCGACTGAGGCTCAAGTGCATGTCCCGCTGTTTGAGCAACTTACGTGTGTCATCGATCATCTGAGGGTTGCCGCAGAGCATGACCCGCGAATGCTCGGCCGTCAGCGGCACCCCCGCCACCCGCTCCAGTTCGCCATTTTCTATCAACGTCGTGATTCGCCCGTTCAGGGCGCCGGGATGCTCCTCGCGCGTGACGGTGGCGATGAACTGCAATTTGTGCGCGTATTCGGCCAGATAGTCGCGCTGCGCCAGCCCCGCGATCAGCGCCTGATAAGCCAGCTCGCGGGCTTCCCTTACGCTGTAGACCAGGATGATCCGCTCGAATTTCTCCCACACCTCGAAGTCCTGCAGGATCGACAAAAACGGCGCCACGCCGGTGCCTGTGGATAACAACCAGAGATCACGACCGTCGACGAAACGATCCAGCGTCAGGTAGCCAAAGGCCTGACGGTCGACCAACAGCGTATCGCCAATCTGCAGCCGGCTCAGTTCACTGGTGAACTCCCCGCCGGGCACAACGATGGAAAAGAACTCGAGAAACTCGTCGTGTGGCGAGGAGACCATTGAATAGGCGCGCCACACCGTACTGCCATCGGCCCGGGTCACGCCCAGCCGGGCGAATTGCCCCGCCCGAAAACGAAAGCCGGGATCTCTGCTGGCCCGCAGCGTGAACAGGTTGGGGGTCAACGGCTGAACGTCGGTCAGGGTCTGGCGAGTGAATTTTTCTGCGCTGGCGGTCATGGGGTGCTCCATTCAACAGATGCCCCAGTGTCCCGCAAAGCGAGTGATGTAAACACCGGTGATTTGTAGTGGCTTTAGACAATACCCCATGTTCTGAGGTTATTAATGCGGTTGTAAATGACTCTCTTTTAACACTAACCAAAGGGTGCAAAAGAAAAATTCAATAGTTGTATTGGGTACAACATATAACTTTGTTAATTCCAGACTAAGAACCAGTTATTTACTTTTCAACCTTTTCAAGAGCAAAAAAATTGCAGCCTATTCGTAGGAATACTCCTACACTCGTGACGTGCTGGATTTCGGATCCAATGTGCACCCCCCAAGATACCCGCAGGGAGTTACGCCAATGGAAATGTGGAAGGAATCACGTTTAAGACAGATAGCTGAAGCGAGAGACGTTGAACCTGCCTATGAGATATCACTGGATTTCGTCAAAAGCCTCGGCTTTAATTTTTGTGCATTTTCAATCACTTCTCACTTACGAGGCCCGCGCTTCGATAGAGTGAACTTCAATAACTACCCCAGTGGCTGGAACGCGGAATATGAACAAAACCACTTCAGGGAAATTGACCCGGTAGTGGCTCATTGCAATCAATCAACATTGCCCATTCTATGGGAAGAGAAGGTTTACTCGAAGACACCAACGCTGTGGCAAGCACAGAAAGAACTGGGTTTGCAGTATGGCTGGTCGCAATCGCTCCATGGCGACAACGGGCTGCGCAGCATGCTTAGCCTGGCAAGAAGCGACATCCCCATCACCACCTATGAATTTTATGAAAAACTGGGTTACATGATTTTCATCGGCAACCATCTGCATGGGCTCGTCGCTAAAAAACTCCCCGATCGCGTGAAGGATTGCTGCAAACCTCATTTATCAGTACGCGAGATCGAGATATTGAAACTGTCAGCCGATGGCAAAACCGCCTATGAAATAGGCCGTATCCTCTGCATCACTGAACGCACCGCAAATTTTCATATTCACAGGGCAATCCAGAAACTGGGCGTCAACAACAAGCTCGCAGCAGTGGTCGCGGCAACCAGGGCGTGCATGATCTGAGCAATACGCCCAAGTACCAATGAGGAAAAACCTGCGAGTATTCCAAAAGAAAAAAACGTACCATTTGCGGCTCCTCCAGAGTGATGACGAGTGAACCAATACGTCGCAGTCCACTCGGACGGTCCCGCCCGCTACAACGCTTCAGGCAGCGGGACACCACACTCGTTGACTACCCAGAGCCCCGCCTCATGCCCCTGCTCGAAACGCCCTTCGCCCAACTCGATCTGATCCGTCAGCCAGAGCAGCAAAATGAACCGCTGCAAGCTTTCGACGCAGCAGACGAGTACCTGCTCAATCATCTGGCCGAGCAGCAACCGGCCGCGGACACCCGAGTGCTGGTGCTCAACGACAGTTTCGGCGCGTTGGCTGCGAGCCTGGCGGGAAAAGTGGTGGTGACCACCAGCGGCGACTCGTTCCTGGCCTTCCAGGGCCTGGAAAAGAATCTGATCCGCAACGGCCAGGCCTTCGATGCCGTGCCGAGCGTACCGGCCAACGAAGCGTTTGCGGGGCCGTTTGACCGTGTGTTGATCCGGGTGCCGAAAACCCTGGCCTTGCTGGAAGAGCAACTGATCCGTTTGCAAAACCAACTGGCTCCAGGCGCCCAGGTCATCGCTGCGGCGATGGTCAAGCATCTGCCTCGCGCCGCCGGTGATCTGCTGGAGCGTTACATCGGCCCGGTGCAAGCCTCGTTGGCGGTGAAAAAAGCCCGACTGCTGATCGCAACGCCTGAAGCCAAGAGCCCAGCCGTGTCCCCCTACCCTTCACGCTATCAACTCGACACACCGGCGATCGAACTGCTCAACCACGCCAATGTGTTCTGCCGCGAAGGACTGGACATTGGCACTCGAGCATTTCTTCCACACTTGCCACAGAACCTCGGTACAGCGCGCGTTGCCGATCTCGGTTGTGGTAACGGCGTACTGGCAATCGCCAGCGCTCTGCAAAATCCTGAAGCCCATTACACGCTGGTGGACGAGTCATTCATGGCGGTGCAATCGGCCGCCGAAAACTGGCGCGCTGCATTGGGTGATCGTGACGTGATCGTGCGCGCCGGCGATGGCCTGGCCGGGCAAGAGCCGCAATCGCTGGACGTGGTGCTGTGCAATCCACCTTTTCACCAGCAACAAGTCGTCGGCGATTTTCTTGCCTGGCGGATGTTCCAGCAGGCGCGCGAAGCCCTGGTAACTGGCGGTGCGTTGTACATCGTCGGCAACCGTCACCTCGGTTACCACAGCAAGCTCGCGCGGTTGTTCCGTGGCGTCGAGCAAGTGGCGGCTACACCGAAATTCGTCATTCTCAAAGCCCGCAAATAATCGCAGGTAAAAAAAACCCTCCGTGACAGGAGGGTTTGAATCCGTGCCGCAAGGCAACGGGGATGGGAATGTCGGGTGTTTCAGTGCGTGGACAGACCTGCGGCGTTCATGAACATGCGCATCAGGCTGGCCACGATAAACAGGGCCCCCACGCTACCGACCCAAATCAAGGCCAACCAACCGAGCCGCTGCCAAAGCGGTTTTTTCTCTGCCGCCTTGATGTCCTCCAGGGAATGTTTGCCAGCCATCATCTTGACCTCCTCTGAAACGGCGCAGGTTCAAGCCCTGCGCCATTGTCGTGTGCGCTAGTGATAACCGTCTTCGTGGGTCACCTTGCCGCGGAACACGTAGTAGCTCCAGAAGGTATAACCCAGGATAAACGGGATGATGAACAGCGTACCGACCAGCATGAAGCCTTGGCTTTGCGGCGGTGCAGCAGCGTCCCAGATCGAGATCGAAGGCGGCACGATGTTGGGCCACAGGCTGATGCCCAGACCGCTGTAGCCGAGAAAGATCAGCACCAACGTCAGCAGGAATGGCGTGTAGTGCGCATTTCGGGCCACGGCGCGAATCAGTCCGTACATGGTCACCAGCACCAGGATCGGTACCGGCAGGAACCAGAACAGGTTCGGCAGGGTAAACCAGCGAGCCGCGATCTCGGCATGGGCCAGCGGGGTCCAGATACTGACGATACCGATCACCGCCAACACCACGAACGCCAACGGCCGCGCCAGATCATGCATCTGCTCCTGCAACTTGCCTTCGGTCTTCATGATCAGCCAGGTGCAGCCCAGCAGCGCATAAGCCACCACCAGCGCGAGGCCGCAGAACAGGGTGAACGGTGTCAGCCAGTCCAGTGAACCACCGGCAAACTGGCGATTGACCACCGGCAAACCATCGATGAATGCACCCAGCGCCACCCCCTGGAAGAAGGTTGCAGCAATCGAACCACCGATAAACGCCTTGTCCCACAGATGACGCTTGTCGTCCTTGGCCTTGAAGCGAAACTCGAACGCCACCCCACGGAAAATCAGCCCGATCAGCATGAAAATCAGCGGCAGGTACAGCGCCGAGAGCACCACCGAATAGGCCAGCGGGAACGCGCCGAACAACGCCGCGCCGCCCAGTACCAGCCAGGTTTCGTTGCCGTCCCAGACCGGGGCGACGGTGTTCATCATCACGTCACGGTCGGTCTTGCCCGGGATGAACGGGAAGAGAATCCCGATCCCCAGGTCGAAACCATCCATGACCACGTACATCATGATGCCGAAGATGATGATCACGGCCCAGATCAGCGGAAGATCAATACCCATGACTCAAATCTCCTTGGTCAGGCTAGGGCGGTGGTCAGCGTCTGCACCATCGTCGTCGGCCGCTGAAAGCGGACGGGCCGGCGTGCGTTTCTGGCCAGGGCCACCGTCATTGGTTTCCTTGCCTTCGTCGATCTTCGGCCCTTTGCGCACCAGGCGCATCATGTAGCCCAGACCGGCACCGAACAGCGCGAAATACACCACCACGAACAGGATCAGCGTGATGCTCATCTGCATGAAGCTGTGATTGGAGGACGCGTCCGCCGTGCGCATCAGGCCATAGACCACCCACGGTTGACGGCCGATTTCAGTGGTGAACCAACCGGCAAGGATCGCAATCAGGCCGGATGGGCCCATCCACAACGCCAGGTACAGGAATGGTCGCGAGGTGTACAGCTTGTCGCGTTTGCGCAGCCACAGGCTCCACAGTCCGGTGAAGATCATCAGCATGCCCAGACCCACCATGATCCGGAAAGACCAGAACACGATGGTGGAATTAGGACGGTCTTCAGGCGGAAAATCCTTCAGCGCCGGCACTTGTTTGTCCAGGGAATGCGTCAGGATCAGGCTGCCCAGGTACGGAATTTCCACCGCGTATTTGGTCCGCTCTTCTTTCATGTCCGGCCAACCGAACAGAATCAGCGGGGTCGGCTCATCGCCGTGATTTTCCCAGTGACCTTCGATCGCAGCGATTTTCGCCGGCTGGTGCTTGAGCGTGTTGAGCCCATGGAAGTCACCGATGACGGCCTGAATCGGCGCCACGATCAATGCCATCCACATGGCCATCGAGAGCATGGTGCGGATCGCCGGGTTGTCCTTGCCGCGCAGCAAGTGCCAGGCCGCCGACGAGCCGACGAAGAAGGCGGTGGCGACGAACGCGGCCGTTGCCATGTGCATTAGACGGTAGGGGAATGACGGGTTGAAGATCACGGCGAACCAGTCGGTGGGAATGACCTGGCCATTGATGATTTCGAAACCTTGCGGGGTCTGCATCCAGCTGTTGGAGGCGAGAATCCAGAAGGTCGAGATCAGCGTGCCGATGGCGACCATGACCGTGGCGAAGAAGTGCAGGTTGCGCCCGACCTTGTTCCAGCCGAACAGCATGACGCCGAGGAAACCCGCCTCAAGGAAGAACGCTGTGAGGACTTCGTATGTCAGCAACGGCCCGGTCACAGAACCGGCGAAATCGGAGAAACGGCTCCAGTTGGTGCCGAACTGATAGGCCATGACCAAACCGGACACCACGCCCATGCCGAAGTTGACGGCAAAGATCTTCGACCAGAAATGGTACAAATCACGGTAAGTGTCGTTGTTCGTCTTCAGCCACAGGCCTTCGAGTACCGCAAGGTAACTCGCCAGGCCAATAGTGATGGCCGGGAACAGGATGTGGAACGAGATGGTGAACGCGAACTGAATTCGGGCGAGATCAAGCGCCTCCAAACCGAACATAAGTCTTCCTCTGTCAGGTAATACCGGCTGAAGGCTTGCGGCCTGCACCCACTGCCCCCACGGATATGGAGTGTGGCGAATTTGAATTCGTTCTTTTTTTACAACCATCACAACGTAGGGAGTCTGGCCATCTGGCCGCCGGATCATTTCCACAAGGGTCTTGATCTGGATCAAGCAATGGTTAAAAGAGTAGTCCCATTTTTGACGATGGACGGTGTGGTCTTTTGCCGCGTGACAGGTTGCCTCATAGGCTTGGCAATCAGTAGCAACACATTACCTGTGGGGGCGAGCCTGCTGTGGCGAGGAGGCTTGCCCCCGTTTCGGCCGAGCAACCGCCGTAAGTTGGATGATGCGGGTGTGGCTGATGTAATGAGTTGCCAATAAATTGGGGCCGCTTCGCAGCCCGACGGGGGCAAGCCCCCTCGCCACGGCAGATCGGTGTTTAGCTAACTAAATTTCCAGGGGCCGCAACTTCTGGTTACAGGTTGGTGATAATCTCGACCCTTCCCCCGCTCAAGACCTGCCCTCAGATGCCCAGCCAAGCGCCCTTGCTGTTACGCCATCACCGCCCTTTTATCGCGTTCTGGCTGGCTCGGGTGTTTACCGCCAGCGGTTTTCAGATGCTCACCGTGGCCATCGGCTGGAACCTGTATCAACTGACCGGCAATGTGTTGGACCTGGGTCTGGTGGGGCTGGTGGAATTTGCCCCGCGGGTGCTGTTCATGCTGCACACCGGACACGTTGCGGACCGCTATGACCGGCGCAAGGTCGCGGCGATCTGCCAGTCTCTGCAAGCGTTGATCGCCCTGTCCCTGGCCATCGGCAGCGCGACCGACCATGTCACCCGAGAGTTGATCTTCATTCTCGCGTTCCTGCTGGGGGCTGCGCGCTCCTTCGAGATGCCGACCACCCAGGCCTTGCTGCCGAGCATCGTGCCCAGCGCGCTGTTTCCCCGCGCCGTCGCCGCCGCGCAGTCGGCCCAACAATCCGCCACCATCGTCGCCCCGGCCCTGGGTGGTTTGCTCTATGCCTTCGGCAGCGTCTGGGTGTATGGCCCGACGGTGATCCTCTACATCATTGCCTGCTTGTTGATGCTCAACCTGCCGGCCCGGCAAACGCCGCTGAACAAGGGCAAGGCAACCCTGGATTCGTTGCTCGCGGGTATCCGCTTCATTCGCAGTCGCCCGGACATTCTCGGGGCGATTTCCCTGGATCTGTTTGCGGTATTGCTCGGCGGTGCGACGGCGCTGCTGCCGGTGTTCGCCAAAGACATCCTGTTGACCGGCCCCTGGGGCCTGGGCCTGTTGCGCTCAGCCCCGGCAGTCGGTGCGCTGCTGATGTCGCTGTACCTGGCGCGATTTGCCGTGGAGCGCAAAGTCGGGCGGGTGATGTTCACGGCCGTCGGTGTGTTCGGTGTCGCGACCATCGCGTTTGGCCTCTCGACTTCATTCTGGTTTTCCCTGGCCGTACTGGTGGTGTTGGGCGCAGCGGACATGATCAGCATGGTGATCCGCGCCTCTTTCGTGCAACTCGAAACCCCGGACGAAATGCGCGGCCGGGTCAGCGCCGTGAATGGTTTGTTCATCGGTGCTTCGAACCAGTTGGGCGAGTTCGAATCCGGCCTCACCGCCCATTGGTTCGGCACCGTGCCGGCGGTGGTCATGGGGGGTATCGGTACGCTGGTGGTGACCGGGGCGTGGATCAAACTGTTCCCGACCCTGGCCAACCGCGACCGCATGCATGTGCCGGTGGAAGAAGTGAAGGTCTGAAGCGGGTTCCGATCACAGTTTTGCCGACAAGGTGCAATACATAGATAGTGCATTATGTGTAATGTATCGCCTTACACTTCCACCCCATGATCAAACCCTTTCAACACAAAGGCCTTCGAGGCTTCTATGAAACAGGTTCGACTCGTGGGATTCGCGCAGACCAAGCAAAGCGTCTGTCTCGAATGCTCCAGTTCATGGACCGTGCAGCCTTACCGGGCGACCTCGACCTGCCGGGATGGCGATTGCATCCACTGCGGGGTGAGTGGGCCGAGTATTGGTCGTTGAGCGTTTCGGGGAACTGGCGAGTTATTTTCCGTTTTATCGGCTCGGATATCGAACTGGTCGACTATCTGGACTACCACTGAACAGGAGGCAGGAAATGCCCATGCACAACCCGCCGCACCCTGGCGAAACGCTTTTGACGGATGTATTGCCCGAACTAGGCATCAGTGTCACAGAGCTGGCCCGCCACCTGGGGTTCGCTCGTCCGCATCTTTCGCGCGTACTGCATGGCCACGCGCCGATCAGTCCGGATTTGGCGGTGCGTCTCGAGCGAGCCGGGATTGGCAAGGCGCGGATTTGGTTAGGGGTCCAGGCCGACTACGACCTCTGGCAAGCGGAGCATCGCGAGCAACCGTTTATCCAACCCATTGCCATTCACGCCTGACGCTTTTCAAACCACCAACTCCCCCGCCACAGCCGTCCGCATGGCTTTACCGCAGAGTTGCTCCACCAGCGTCAGGGCAAACTCCAGAGCAGCTCCCGAGCCTTGGGCGGTGATGCAGTTGCCGTCGACCACCACAGGCTGGTCGACAAAAGTGCAGCCCGACAATTGATGGCTGGCCGATGGCAGGCAGGTCATGCGCCGCTGACGCAAGACGCCAAAGGTTTGCAACGCCAGCGCCGGGGATTCGGCGATGCCCGCGAACAGACGCCCGGCGGCGGCCTGGTCCTTGATCAACTGTTGCAGGGGTTGATGCGCGGCGAGATGCTGTGAGCCCACCTCGCCTCCAGGCAATACGAGAAGGTCGAACGGCTGGGCCAGCAAATCCACCAACATCGCATCGGCAGTCAGGCGGGTACCGCGAGCACACGTGATCATGCGTCGGCCCTCGATGCTCGCCGCCACCACTTCAACTTTGGCGCGGCGCAGTACATCGATCAGGGTCACGGTTTGCAGGTCATCGATGCCCTCGGCGAGGGTAATCAAAGCTCTAAAGGTCATGGGCGCGGTCCACAGAATGATCTTTAAAGCGTAGACAGCTTTACTGAGACTTGTTCCAGCGCAGCCGTTACTTGATGTAAAGCTGCGTCGACATCTTGTCGCCCGGGGCATTGATTGAGGTGTTGCTGAACGTGAAGATCCCGTCCTGCTTGCCTGCAAGATTGAAGATATAGAGGTAGCCGACGGTCTTTGCTCCAGGTGTGCACTCGGTCAGGTTGCCGGTTTGAAAGGCGCACACCGGCGTCCGGGTGCCATCTATTTCAAAACCATCCAGCGCGACATGTGGACTAGGGCTACCGTAGCCGACTTCCAGCACGTAGACCTTGATGCTCGGGCCGCTGTGATCGCAACTCGTCTCGGTCTGCCCGTCGGCAATGTTCTCAAAACCACAGGACGGCGATTCAACCTTGACCACCTTCAACTGGCTCAATCGCGGCGCCATCGCCGCCGAGGCCGTTTGCGCCCCCAGCCACACCGCCATCGCGACGCCAATCACCGCAACCGCACGCTTCTTAATGCAATTCATAACGCCCCCCAAAACCAGCGCGCAGTATGGCTCACTTCGCTTTAGCGCAAAACATCGACGACGATCGCAGCCATAAGCAGCCATAGCCCCACGCTGCTGGTATGATGCGCGGCTTTTTCCGGCCCACAGAAAATTACCAGGCGCTATCAGCGGTCTGTGCTTTGCTGTTGAGGTCGATACATTCACGGCGCCGGGCGCGCCACGGGGAGCAGACATGCTGGAAAGGCTGTTTCAACTCAAGGCACACAACACCAACGTGCGGACCGAGATTCTGGCGGGCGTCACGACCTTTTTGGCCATGGCCTACATTCTGTTCGTCAACCCGAGCATCCTCGGCGAGACAGGCATGGACAAGGGCGCGGTGTTTGTCGCGACCTGCCTGGCAGCCGCCATCGGCTCCACGGTGATGGGCCTGATCGCCAACTACCCGATCGCACTCGCGCCGGGCATGGGCCTGAACGCCTTCTTCACCTATACCGTGGTCCTGCACATGGGCCACACCTGGCAAGTGGCGCTGGGGGCGGTGTTCATCTCGGCGGTGCTGTTCTTCCTGCTGTCGATCTTCCGCATCCGCGAATGGATCATCAACAGCATCCCGCTGCCGCTGCGCTCGGCGATTGCCGCCGGTATCGGCCTGTTCCTGGCGCTGATCGCCCTGCATAACGCCGGCATCGTAGTCAGCAACCCGGCAACCATGGTCGGCCTCGGTGATTTGAAGCAACCCGCTCCGATCCTCGCGACCCTCGGTTTTGCCCTGATCGTTGCCCTCGAAGCGCTCGCCGTGCGCGGTGCGGTACTGATCGGCATTCTGGTCGTGACCATCACGTCCATCGCATTGGGCTTCACGCCGTTCGGCGGCGTGATGTCGATGCCACCGTCTCTCGCACCGACCTTCCTGCAACTGGACATCAAAGGCGCCCTCGACATCGGTCTGGTCAGCGTGATTTTCGCTTTCCTGTTCGTCGACCTGTTCGACAACTCCGGCACCCTGATCGGCGTCGCCAAGCGCGCCGGCCTGATGGGCAAGGACGGCCACATGCCGAAAATGGGCCGCGCCCTGATCGCCGACAGCACCGCGGCCATGGCCGGGTCCTTGCTGGGCACCTCGACCACCACTAGCTACATCGAATCCGCCGCTGGCGTGAGTGCCGGTGGCCGCACCGGCCTGACCGCTGTTGTCGTGGCGATTCTGTTCCTGCTGGCGCTGTTCTTCTCGCCGTTGGCCGCCAGTGTTCCGGCGTTCGCCACTGCGCCGGCGCTGCTGTTCGTCGCAGTGTTGATGACATCCGGCCTGGCCGAAATAGACTGGGATGACATCACCGTCGCCGCACCGGTCGTGGTCACTACACTGGCCATGCCGTTCACGTATTCCATCGCCAACGGCATCGCCTTCGGTTTCATCTCCTGGACCGCGATCAAGTTGCTGTCCGGTCGCGGCCGCGAGCTGAACCCGGCACTGGTGATTCTTTCGATTCTGTTCGTGATCAAGTTGGGTTGGTTCAACGCATGACTTTTGATTCCCAGGCCTACGCCGCTCAGCTCGAAGAAAAGGTCACGCGCCTGCGCGACCTGCTGGCCCCGTTCGATGCACCGGAACCTGCGGTGTTTGACTCGCCGCTGCAAAATTTCCGCCTGCGGGCTGAATTCCGCCTGTGGCGCGAAGGCGGCGATCGGCATTACGCGATGTTTTCCCAGGAAGACAAACGCACGCCGATCCTGATCGAAGCGTTCCCGATCGCCAGCCTGCGCATCAATGAACTGATGCCGCAGCTCAAGGCGGCCTGGAAGGCAAGTGCGGCGCTGAGCCACAAGCTGTTTCAGGTGGAGTTCCTGACCACCCTGGCCGGCGATGCGATGATCACCCTGTGCTATCACCGCCCACTGGACGAACACTGGCACGCGGCGGCGTCGAAACTGGCCACCGACCTGAACGTCAGCGTTATCGGTCGTTCGAAAGGCAAACGCGAAGTGATTGGCCAGGATTACGTGGTCGAGAAACTGGACGTCGGTGGTCGCACGTTCAGCTACCGCCAGCCCGAAGGTGCATTCACCCAACCCAACGGCACCGTAAACCAGAAGATGCTCAACTGGGCTTACGACGCCCTCGGCGATCGTCCGGACGATTTGCTGGAGCTGTATTGCGGCAACGGCAACTTCACCCTGCCGCTGGCGACCCGCGTGCGCAAAGTGCTGGCCACCGAAATCAGCAAGACGTCGGTTAACGCCGCGCTGAGCAACCTCAGCGAAAACGCTGTGGATAACGTCACGCTGGTGCGTTTGTCGGCCGAAGAACTGACCGAAGCGCTGAACGAAGTCCGCCCGTTCCGTCGCCTGCACGGCATCGACCTGAAGAGCTACGAGTTCGGCAGCGTCTTCGTCGACCCGCCTCGCGCCGGCATGGACCCGGACACCTGCGAGCTGACCCGGCGCTTCGACAACATCCTCTACATCTCCTGCAACCCTGAAACCCTGGCGGCCAACATCGACCAGTTGCACGACACCCATCGCATCACCCAGTGCGCGATGTTCGACCAGTTTCCGTGGACACATCACATGGAATCCGGGGTGTTGTTGACCCGTCGTTGATTGCAGCCCGCCCTACAAAACAGCCGTCAGTACGACGGCTTTTTTGTGGGTGATCAATCGGTGACCTCTGCCTTGCGCGGACGCCCGCCTTTACGGCCATTGGTCCGCGCAGCCTCGGCTTTGGCGGCGCTGCTTTGGCGACCGTTGCGCGAGGCAATGACCGAAGCAGCCATGTCCATCAACGGCTTGCTCGCTGAAATCATCCCGGCGATGGACACGTTCAGATCCTTGCCTTCATGACATAAAGCGGTGCCGGAAAAGCCGACTTTCAGGTCTGCGAAATCCTCGATGTCGAAATCATCGAATTCCGGATAGTGCTGCACAGGCAGCAGCACCCCACTGCCATCAATGAAGCCGACCGCCAGACAAGGTTCCGCAAACTTTACCGAAGTCGCCTGCAATCCGTTTTTCTGGCGCACTTGCCCGCGCTGGATGGCTTCATCCAGCACGGCCTCGGTGACAGGCCGATCGGCCAGCATTCCTGCCTGAATCGTTTTCATAGTTGGATCTCCACACCTTCCGGAACGCCGATCAGCGCCAACAGGGTCTTGTTCGTCTCGGGTTCGTAGCAAGCCGAGCCAATCATCCAGGTCGTACTCGCAATCCTTTTTACCACCACGACTTCGCTGGTCTGCCAGTCCCATTTCTGATGATCGAGACAGACCGTTTGCAGCTTGTCCCACCAGATGGCCCGGGCGCGACGCAAGTGCGCGGGTTGTCCGAGTGCGTGACGCAATCCTTCCAGCACGGCCACAGGTGGCCGATTTGAATGAGGAACCACATCCCACAGCTCGACACTGTTGTGCCAAAAGCAGAATTTGAAGCGTGCGCTCCAGCTTCCGGCGTCTACATGTGCGTGCGGCGGACAGTGCTCATCACGCAACATGATCACCATTGAAAAACCTTTGTAGCTGAATAACCGCATACTAACCCATCCGTTAGGTTAACGAATCCAAAGACCCGACACTCCCTGGAAAAACCGACGATTGGCTCTGCGCCAAATCGCCTTTACGCCTCTGAGACTAGCGCCAAGCATCGCCTTGGGCCGGTGGATAACTGCGCAAAATAGTAAGCAATCCTTTCGCCGCGCCCACAAAAAAGCCGTCGCGAGGACGGCTCTGCGGGCTTGTCATCCCCTCATCCCGGCTGGTTTTTTCGATACTCGGTGGTGGTCATGCCGGCGTAACCCCAGTTATCGGTGTCGACTTCTTCGATCACGATGTGGGTCAATTTCGGATCCTTGCCGAGGACTCGCTCCAAGGTGTCGGTAATCTCGGCAATGACCTGAGCTTTCTGTTCCCGGGTAACGCCGTCACGGGTGATTCGTACGCTGACGAAAGGCATGATGCTGCTCCTGTCCGGTTATCCAATGAGAGGCCGGTCAAGTAAAGCACTGCTGCGGCGATTTCATCTACAGTGGCGCAGTCCCTCATTTGATCCTTGGTGTCATCCATCATGCAGCGAGTATTCGACGATCTTCAGTTGGGCAGCATCGAACTGTTTTGCCTGGCGGCCGAGGCCGGCAGCTTTACGGCGGCCGCGTTGGTGGCCGGCGTAACACCGGCCGCCGTGAGTCGGTCGGTGTCGCGCATGGAAGAACGCCTCGGTGTGCGGCTGTTTGCGCGCACCACCCGCAGCGTCAAGCTGACCGACAGTGGTCGCCGCTATTACGAGGAATGCCGTCAGGCACTGGCGCAGTTGGTGGAGGCTCAGCGCGAGGTCATGGGCCAGCAGCAGCAACCGTCCGGCACGCTGCGCATCAGTATTCCCACGACGTATGCGCACCACCGGATCTTGCCGTTGTTGCCGGCATTCCGGGCGCGCTTTCCAGACGTGAAGGTCGAGTCGCACATCAGCAATCGCAACATCGATTTCGTCGGCGAAGGCTATGACATGGCGATCCGCGTACGGGCTATTCCGGATTCCGGCCTCATCGCCCGTCACCTTGAGGACGCCGAGCTGGTGATGATTGCCAGTCCCGATTACTTAAAGCGCGCGGGAACTCCGCAAAGCCTGGACGACCTTGCGCAACACGAATGCATTCAATACGAACTGCCCAGCAGCGGTCGGCGGATTGCCTGGCTGTTCAACGACAACGGCGCACCGCGGGAGATTCTTGCCGAAGGCAGCTTCAGTTGTTCTGACGATGTGCTCGGCGGCGTGACCCTGGCCAAAAACGGCGCGGGGTTGTTTCAGACTTACCGGTTTATTGTCGAAAACGAACTGGCCGATGGATCGTTGGTGGAGGTGCTCAAACCTTATGGCGGACGCTCCCGGCCCTTCACATTGCTTTATCCACAGAGCCGTCATATGCCGTTGAGACTGCGGGCTTTCATCGATTTCCTGGTTGAACATCTGCCGCGATAAACAGTGAGACTGTCCGATCACCGCACACAAAACCTCAATGAAATCTCTCTTCAATTGACCGAAGTAACCAGCTAGTACAATTTATCTCCACAGGCTGAACACCCCGGCCGATTCCAAAAATAATAAGTGGAGAGACCTCGATGTCCCCTATCGTTCTGGTGCTTAACGGCCCGAATCTGAACCTGCTCGGTACCCGTGAACCGGCGACTTACGGTCACGAAACCCTGTCAGACATTTCGGCGCTGTGCGGACGCGCCGCCGAAGAATTCGGCCTGGCGGTGGAATTTCGCCAGACGAACCACGAAGGCGAATTACTCGACTGGATTCACGCAGCCCGCGGACGTTGCGCCGGGATCGTGATCAACCCGGCAGCCTGGACACACACTTCCGTGGCGATCCGCGATGCCTTGATCGCCAGCGAATTGCCGGTGGTCGAAGTCCACCTGTCCAACGTCCACGCCCGCGAGCCCTTCCGGCATCACTCCTTCGTTTCAGCCATCGCCACTGCGGTGATGGCAGGTTTCGGCAGCCATGGTTATCGCCTGGCGCTGGATTACTTCAGCCAACGCTTGAAGGGGTGAACGCCGTGACTCAGAACAACGCGGTATTGGCCGGGCTGATCGGCGCCGGCATCCAGGCTTCCCGTACCCCGGCGCTGCACGAACACGAAGGCGATGCCCAGGGCTTGCGTTATCTCTATCGTTTGATCGACCTCGATCAGCTGAAACTCGACAGCAGCGCCCTGCCCGATCTGTTGATGGCCGCCGAGTGCATGAACTTCACCGGCCTGAACATCACCTTTCCGTGCAAGCAGGCGATCATCCCGTTGCTCGACGAGTTGTCGCCGGAAGCGCGTGGCATCGGAGCGGTGAACACCGTGGTGCTGAAGGACGGTAAACGCATCGGCCACAACACCGATTGTTTGGGATTTGCCGAGGGTTTTCGCCGGGGCTTGAAGGACGTTGCCCGTGAGCGCGTGGTCCAGATGGGCGCTGGCGGCGCCGGTGCGGCAGTGGCCCACGCGCTGTTGAGCGAAGGCGTACAACTGCTGAGCATTTTTGATGTGGAGATCAGCCGCGCACAGGCGCTGGCGGACAACCTCAATCAACACTTCGGCGCTGGCCGGGCCGTGGCCGGGCATGATTTACCGAGCACGTTGGCCCAGGCGGATGGGTTAGTGAACACCACGCCCATGGGCATGAAAAAACTGCCGGGCATGCCGGTGCCGGTGGCGTTGCTTCGGGCTGAGTTGTGGGTGGCGGAGATTGTCTATTTTCCGCTGGAAACCGAACTGCTACGCAACGCCCGCGCCCTGGGTTGCCGGACGCTGGATGGCGGCAATATGGCGGTTTTTCAGGCGGTGAAGGCGTTTGAATTGTTCAGTGGTGTGGTGCCGGATGCTAAGAGGATGCTGGAACATTTTCAGAGCATGAATGGCTGAACCGGCTCTGTGGCGAGCGAGCTTGCTCGCGCGGGGCTGCGCAGCGCAGCGGCCTCGCATTTTGTGAGTGTGGCACAGGGGTGCGCCAGCCCCCTCGCCACAACCGTTCTCACCACAGGTCAGGCCTGCAAATACCGCAACACCGACTCGCAGATCATCACCCGATGACGCTGCTTGATGTTTTCGTCCGGCAAGTCGATCTGAAAGATCTCACCGAATGTATGGCGGTTCGACACGCGATAAAAGCAAAACGAGCTGATCAGCAGATGCACATCCAGCGGCTCAAGCCCGGAACGGAACACGCCTTCTTCGGCACCGCGGCGCAAAATCACGCCCAATGAGTCGAGGATGGTGTTGTTCATCGCCTTGATCGCGTCGGAGCGCTTCACGTACTCAGCGTTGTGGATGTTCTCGATGCTGACGATGCGCACAAAATCGACGTTGCGATCATGGTGATCGAAGGTGAATTCCACCAGTCGCCGAATCGCCTCCACCGGCGCCAGTTCGGCCAGGTGAAGATGGTTTTCCGTATTGCGGATATCGCCGTAGAGTTTCTCCAGCACCTCCACGTACAGCTGTTCCTTACTGCCGAAGTAGTAATAGATCATGCGTTTAGAGGTGTGGATGCGCTCGGCGATGGCATCGACGCGAGCACCGGAAAGCCCTTGCTGGACGAACTCGACAATCGCCTCTTGAAGGATGTTCTCGCGGGTCTTTTCCGGGTTGTTCTTGCGACTCTTGCGCGGCCCGGCAATCGGTTCGGCGGGCGCTGCGGAGAGTTCTGAAGTTATCGTCATTGCGGGCTCACGGCCATCACTGCACAGGCTGGCGATTATGGGCCGCACCGCCCAGTGAAGGAAGCCGCGCGGCAGTGGTTTGTCGCCGTGTTTACGATTTTCCTACAACTTTGCCGGACGTACCGCACCAATTCGGGATTTGGCCATGGCCGCCAGGCGCACCGCCACATTGGCCGCACCGTAACCGGCGTAGCCATTTTTGCGCTGGATGATTTCAAAGAAAAAACGCCCTTCGAACGGCTCGGTATAAACGTGGAACAGCTCGCTGCCCTGGGCATCGCGGTCATACAGAACGTTGAAGTACGCCAGTTCACTGAGGAATTCGTCATCGAAATCGAACCGTGCAGCGAGGTCATCGTAATAGTTGAGCGGAATATCCAGCAGCGGCACGCCCGCCTCTTTGGCACGACTGACTTCGGCAAAGATGTCATCGCAGTCAAACGCGATGTGATGCACGCCGGAGCCGCGATAACTCGACAGCGCGTGTGAGATTGCGGTGTTGCGGTTTTCGGAAATGTTCAGCGGCAGGCGAATCGAACTGTCACGACTGCGCAACGCTCGATTCTTCACCAAACCATAAGGATCGGGCAGCACCACTTCGTCATCGGCTTCGAAATCCAGCAGGCTCTTATAGAACAGCACCCAACTGTCGAGACTGTCGGCCGGCAATGCCATCGCCATATGGTCGATGCGTTTGAGGCCGCCACCGGCCACGGCGGGCGGTTGCAGATGGAAATCGGTGCCGTAGACATCGGCGTCCTGATCCACCAGATAAATCAGACTGCCATCCGGTGCGCGCACGGCAGCCAGTTCAAGTTCATTGGGGCCGACCAGTCCGCGATACGGCTGACCCTTGTACGCCACGGCCCGAGCGAGCGCACTGGCGCTGTCCTTGACCCGCACCGCGGTGGCGCACAGCGATGGGCCGTGCGCTTCGAAAAAACTGTGGGCAAACGAGTAAGGCTCGGAATTGAGGATCAGGTTGATGTCGCCCTGACGCAGCAGGCTCACGCTCTTGGAGCGATGTTGCCCGGCCTTGACGAAACCCAGTCGCTCCAGCCAATGGGAAAGCTTGGCGCCGAGGCTTTCGTCCACAGCGAATTCAAGAAACTCGATGCCGTTGTATTCGCTGGCCTTGGGCGTCTCGAACAGAATGTCGAGGCTGGCCGCCGGTGGCGTTTCCTGGGCCAGACGCTGACGGGTTTTCTCCTCCAGATACAGCAACGAACGCAATCCATCAGCGGCGTTGGCCCGAGGCGGTGCGGCGCGGAAACCGTCGTTGAAGATTTCCAGCGACAGCGGCCCGGTGTACCCGCTCTTGATGATCGGAGCCAGGAAACCCGGCAAATCGAATTCGCCCTGGCCCGGGAAGCAGCGGAAATGCCGACTCCACTCCAGCACGTCCATGGCCAGGATCGGCGCATCGGCCATTTGCACGAAGAAGATTTTATCGCCAGGGATCTCGGCGATCGCACTCGGATCCCCCTTGAGCGACAGCGTGTGAAAGCTGTCCAGCAACACGCCAAGGCTTGGGTGATCGGCCTGACGGACGATGTTCCACACCTGTTGCCAGGTGTTCACATGCCGGCCCCAGGCCAGCGCTTCGTAGCCGATCCGCAGCCCGCGTGCGCCGGCGTGTTCGGCCAGCAGGCGCAAGTCGTCGATGAGGATGTGTTCATCACCGATGGAATCGGTGGACGCGTTGCTGCACACCAGCACCAGGTCGGTGCCCAACTCCTGCATCAGGTCGAACTTGCGCTCGGCCCGTTCCAGGTTGCGATGCAAACGGTCACGGCGGCAGCCTTCGAAGTCCCTGAAGGGTTGAAACAGAGTGATCGCGATCCCGAGATCGGCGCACATCTGCTTGATTTCCCGCGGGCTGCCGTCGTAGTAAAGAAGGTCGTTTTCGAAGATCTCCACCCCGTCGAACCCGGCGGCGGCAATGGCTTCGAGTTTTTCCGGCAGGGTACCGCTCAAGGAAACGGTGGCAATGGAACGCTGCATATTTCGACTCCCGGTGGAGGCTATCTTTTCAGGGCCTGGCACGCTTTCGCTTTAGGTAGGAGCCGGCTTGCTGGCGATGGCGTCCGCGAGATTGCCATCGCCAGCAAGCCGGCTCCTACAGAGACCGCGTTTTTCTTGAGGTGAATTATTGGCTGCAAGACCCTGCACAGCAATTCAAAGTGTACTACCCGGTTAGTTTTGCGTGCGATTATCGAACACTATGCCGATTGGCGAATTGACGATTTTTCAGCCACTGCCCACCATCGACGACACATTGAGTCCGATCGAAAACACCGGTCTCGATGACCAAAGAAACAGAACACCACATAAAAATAATCGGTGGCCTACATGACTCCTTCTCAAAGTTCTCCCGTGGAGCGCTCCTCCATGACTCCTGCCAGCGGCGTTATCGGCGACAAGATTCGCGGCGCCATGGCGGTCGGCAAGACCCGTTGGGGCATGCTGGCACTGGTGTTTTTTGCCACCACGCTCAACTACATCGACCGCGCTGCACTGGGCGTCATGCAGCCTATCCTCGCCAAGGAAATGAGCTGGACGGCGATGGACTACGCCAACATCAACTTCTGGTTCCAGGTCGGCTACGCCATCGGTTTTGTGCTGCAAGGCCGGTTGATCGATCGGGTCGGCGTGAAGCGCGTGTTCTTCTGCGCAGTGTTGCTCTGGAGCCTGGCGACCGGCGCCCACGGACTGGCCACGTCGGCAGTCGGATTCATGGTCTGCCGGTTCATCCTCGGTTTGACCGAAGCCGCCAACTACCCGGCCTGCGTGAAAACCACCCGCTTGTGGTTCCCGGCCGGCGAGCGCGCCGTGGCCACCGGCATCTTCAACGCCGGCACCAACGTCGGCGCAATGTTCACGCCGATGCTGCTGCCGCTGATCCTGCACGTGTGGGGCTGGCAAGCCGCGTTCCTGTGCATGGCATCACTGGGCGGGATCTGGTTGCTGTTCTGGGGTTTGAAGTACTTCAACCCGGAAGACCATCCGAGCGTCAAACAATCGGAACTGGACTACATCCAGAAGGAAGTCGAGCCGGAGCAGACCCGTGTACCGTTCTCGAAAATCCTGCGCATGCGTGGCACCTGGGCCTTCGCCCTCGCCTACTCCATGACCGCACCGGTGTTCTGGTTCTACCTGTACTGGCTGCCGCCGTTTCTCAATCAGCAATACAACCTGGGGATCAACGTGACCCAGATGGGTATCCCGCTGATCATCATTTACCTGACTGCAGACTTCGGCAGCGTCGGCGGCGGGATCCTGTCCTCGTTCCTGATCGGCCGCGGCATGAACCCGATCAAGGCGCGGCTGATGTCCATGCTCCTGTTCGCCTGCTGCATTGTCGGCGTGATCATGGCGGCGGGGTCGAGCAGTCTGTGGGTCGCGGTGTTCGCCATCTCCCTGGCCATCGGCGCGCACCAGGCCTGGACTGCCAACATCTGGAGCCTGGTGATGGACTACACGCCTAAACACATGATGAGCACGGTGTTCGGCTTCGGCGGCATGTGCGCGGCCATCGGCGGGATGTTCATGACCCAGTTGGTCGGCCACATCCTGACGGTCACCAACAATAACTACACCGTGCTGTTCACCCTGATTCCGGCGATGTACTTCATTGCCCTGACCTGGATGTACTTCATGGCTCCGCGCAAGATTCCTACCGTCACCGAGTAAAATGCCCTCCCTTGGCAGGTCTGGTTCCAGGCCTGCCTTTTTGATTTTCCTACCGACGACTCTGCTGCCACGCCGCCGCCAATCCGCTGCAGCAAATCACCGCGATCCCGATCACCGTAGTCAGGGTCGGTGTGTGCGAGAACAGCAGCCAGCCCAGCAGACCGGCAAACACGATCTGACAGTAACCGAACGGCGCCAACAACGCGGGCGCGGCATGACGGAAAGCCTGAGTCAGAAACAGGTGCGCAGTCATCCCGCAGGTCCCCAGCGCCACCATCATGAAGCCATGCCCCAGGGTCGGCACTTGCCAGAAGAACGGCACCAGTGCACTCATCACCAGGGTGTTGCACAAGCCGGCGAAGAAGTTGCTGGTGGTCGGGCTGTCGATGTTGCTGAGCTTGCGAGTGAGCACCTGATAAAAGCAAAAAAACAGCGCCGAACAGAGCGGCAGCAGCACCGCTGGCGTGAACAGATCGCCACCGGGATGGACGATGATCAGCACGCCGATAAACCCGCAAATCACCGCGATCCACTGGCCACGTGTTACGCGCTCCCCCAGCAGCGGCACCGACAGCGCAGTCACCAGAACCGGCGCAAGAAAGTTGACCGCCGTCGCTTCGGCCAACGGGATGTACTGCAGGCCGGTGGTAAAAAACAGACTGGTGCCCAACAGGCACAACGCCCTCACCAACTGCAGCATCGGCCGTTTGGTCCGTAGGACGCGCAACCCGGACTGCGGCAGAAAAATCCCGGCCATCAACAGGGTGTGCACCACATAGCGGGCCCAGACCACCATCACGATCGGATAGAAGCCCGAGAGGTATTTCGAAAAGGCGTCATGACTGGAAAACAGGAAAGTGGCGACGACAATCAGCAAAATCCCTTTGAAGGGCTGGTTGACGCCGGAGAGCGGTGTGCTGGCAGTCATGGGTATCCCTTGCGAAGTGCAACGTGTCGCGGGCGGTGAGTTCCAATAATTTAGAACCTGGTTCCAGATTCCAACACAAGCATCAGCCGAAAGTGTTCGAATACCGCACAGTTTTACAGCCAATAAAAATCAATTATGGGAGCGAGCCTACTCGCCCCCCACAAATCAACTGAACAACTCCGACGCCAGACTCGCCGCCGCCAATTCTTCGGTATACCTCAACAACAGCGGCGCCAATTCATGCAACCGCGCCCCCGGCATCCGCGCACTCGGCCCGGCGATGCTCAGCACACCAATCACTCGCCCTTCGCTCGGGTGCCGCACCACCGCCGCGATCGCCGAGGTGCCCACCGCCGAGCTTTCCTCGACCCAGGCGTAGCCCTGCTCTCGCGCCAGACGCAGGCGTTCGAGTAGTTCAATGTTGGAACGCGGAGCATTCGGCCCAAGGTCCTTTGGCCGCTCACCGCCCTGGCGCTCCACCAGCGACAATGCCTCGGCATCGCTCATGCACGCCAGCCACGCATGGCCCGACGCGGTATAGAACAACGGCGCATCGCGGCCCATTTCCGGGTCGTAGCGCAGGCCGGAACGGGCCCCTTGGGATTTGGCAATCCAGATCTGCCGCTCGCCTTCAATCACCCCGAGACGCACCAACTCTCCGGTCTCCTGGGCCAGGCGATCCAGCACCGGCTGCACGATATCGGCGCCGCTGCCTGACAAGTAACGAAACCCCATCGCCACCAGTTTGGTGGACAAGTGATATCGCAGGTTCTCTGGATTCTGTCGCACATAACCCAACCGGATCAGCTCCGCGAGCAGGCGGTGAGTTGCGCTTTTCGGGATGTCCAGTTGCTCCGCGAGCATCTGCATCGGCAGACCCCGAGGGTCACTGGTGAGGCTTTCGAGCACATTGAAGACACGTTCGATCTGACTGCCGGCCATGGGAGGTTCCACCTACAATTTGTCTGATTCTAGAAGATGAACCCTGTAATGCGAAATCTGGAACCCGATGCTCGACAGACCCGCGGGTCGCCCGTTCGATAAAAATCCGCGCCCTGACGGAATTCGATGGGTGATCCATGTTCCTACAGTCAGCGATTCTTCCGGCCAGTGAACGAAAAGCCGGACAGCCGGACTGGCGCCGCCCCCACACACCAGCAACACTCATCACCACGGACAATCAGAGGATTCCCACATGCTATGGAAAAAAGGCCGACGCAGCGACAACGTGGTCGACGCCCGTGGTGATGATGTCGGCAGCGGTGGTGGTGGGATGCGTTTTGGTGGCGGCAAAGGCCTGAGCCTGACCGCGATCATCCTGATTGTGGGGATTGGCTGGCTCACAGGCCAGGACCCGATGCAGATCCTCGGGCAACTGACCGGACAAATGACTGAGCAATCGGCACCGGCCACCAACCAAAGCCGCAAGGCGCCGCCGGCCACTGATGAAGGCGCCGAATTCGTGCGCTCGATCCTCGGCGATACCGAAGACACCTGGGGCCAGATTTTCCAGCAGGCCGGTCGGCAGTATAAAAACCCGACACTGGTGCTGTTCAGCAACCGAGTGAATTCGGCATGCGGCCTGGCGACATCGGCGACCGGTCCGTTCTATTGCCCGGCCGACCAGAAGGTCTACCTGGACATGGCCTTTTTCCAGGAAATGTCGCAACGCTTTTCCGCGGCCGGTGACTTCGCTCAGGCCTACGTGATCGCGCACGAAGTCGGACACCACGTTCAGACGTTGCTCGGCGTTTCCGCGAAAATTCAGGCAGCCCGCCAGCAAGGCCGGCAGATGGAAGGTGATGGCGGCTTGTTGGTGCGTCAAGAGTTGCAGGCCGATTGCCTGGCCGGTGTCTGGGCCAACAATGCGCAGCAGCGTCTGAACTGGCTGGAACCGGGTGACATCGAAGAAGCCTTGAATGCGGCCAACGCCATCGGCGATGACCGTTTGCAACAACAAGGGCAGGGTCGGGTGGTACCGGACTCGTTTACCCATGGCACATCGGCGCAAAGGGTGCGCTGGTTCAAAACCGGATTTGCGCAAGGCCAGGTGGGCCAGTGCGATACCTTTGCGGCGAAAAACCTTTAAATGAATAAGTGGTTGTTGATGTTGTTGTTCACCTGCGCGAGCACCCAGGCTGCGGAGCATGGCGTCAAAGAGCTCAGCCCCGGGCGGTTGTTGTTGAAAGAAGGTGAGATGGCGGTGAGCCTCGGCCCGGCGCCCGCGAAAATCGAACGCGTGCTGATCATCATCCATGGTCGCCTGCGCAACGCTGAAACCTATCGCCAGAGCGCCGAGCGCGCGGCGGAACTGGCCGGGCAAAGTGCAAGCACCCTGGTGATTGCCCCGCAATTTCTCAACGAAACCGACATCGCACTTCATCCTGTGGCAGAAACGGTGTTGCGCTGGCAGGGCAATGACTGGATGGCAGGAGGTTTATCCACCGCTCCTTTTGCGCTGAGTTCCTTTGCAGCCCTCGATCAGATCATCGAGCGAGTCGGCGACCGTCGACAGTTTCCGGACGTGAAGCAAATCATCATCGCCGGCCACTCTGGTGGCGCTCAGGTGGTGCAGCGTTATGCGTTGCTGGCCCGTGAGCAACCGGCCCTGACGGCCGCCGGCGTGAAGCTTCGCTACGTGGTCGCCAACCCTTCGTCCTATGCGTATTTCAATGAGCAACGGCCGGTGGCGTTCAACCATGCGGCGTGTCCCGGTTTCAATCGCTGGAAATACGGGCTGACGGATTTACCGGTTTATGCCAGTGGGCAAACGGCATTGCAGATTGAAGGAAACTACGTCAAACGGGACGTGACTTATCTGCTCGGGCAGCAAGACACCGACCCGCAGCATCCGGCGCTGGACAAAGGTTGCGAGGCCGAAGCGCAAGGTGCTTATCGTCTGATTCGCGGGAAGAATTTTTTCAATTACCTGCTGCGTCGCAATCCGCAAGGGGTGAATCAGCGGCTGGTTGAAGTGCCAGGGGTCGGGCATAACGGGGATGGGATGTTGACGTCGCCGGAGGGGCAAAAGGTGTTGTTTGGTCAGTGAGTTTTTGGTGTCTGGCCTGACGCCATCGCGGGCAAGCCCGCTCCCACAATGGTTCTCTATGGAATACAAATGTTGTGTTCACCAAAGATCCCTGTGGGAGCGGGCTTGCCCGCGATGGGGGCCTCAGGCAGACAACATCTCCCGCAACACCCTGCAATCCGCCGCATGCCAATCCGTCAGTTCCGGCCAAGGGTTATCCGGCAAATTCACCAACACCGTCCGCGCCCCCGCCGCTCGACCGCAATCCAGATCAAAACGGTAATCGCCGACCATCACCATCTCGCTCGCCGGCACGTTCCAGGCTTGGGCCAATTTCAGCAAACCACCGGGATGCGGTTTGGGCGGTGCTTCATCACGCCCCAGCACATCCTCCACGGCAAAGCAGTCAGCCAGGCCGATCGCCTCCAGGGTTACGTGCGCCAGCTCCCGGGCATTGCGCGTGAGAATGCCCAGGCGATAACCACGCCCGGCCAACTCACGCACCAGCTCCACCGCGCCCGGCGCAGCTTTCGAACCCAGCGCCAGATCACGTTCGTGCTCCAGCAGCCACGCATGCTTGGCGGCCGCTTCATCGGCCGGCAGCGCCGCGAGGTGGGTCAGGATGTCGTCTTCGGCGGGAATCGCCAACGCCACGCGGATCGCCGCGAAGTCATGCACAGCCACCGTCAGGGTGCCGTCCATGTCGAACACCCAGTGCCGCACCTCGGCCAGGCTCATGCCCAATCCTTGCGGTGACGGATCAAGCCTTCCTGAGTCACCGAGGCCACCAGTTGCCCGGCACGATTGAACACGCTGCCACGGCTGAACCCTCGAGAATTGCCGGCCCAAGGGCTGTCCATCGCGTACAGCAACCAGTCATCGGCGCGCAGGTCTGCATGGAACCACAGCGAGTGATCGAGGCTGGCGACCTGCATGTCTTTCTGCCAGACCGATTTGCCGTGAGGCTGCATCGAGGTGGTCAGCAGACCGAAGTCCGAGGCGTAGGCCAGCAAGTACTTGTGCAGCGCCGGAGAGTCAGCCAAGGCACCGTCGGCGCGAAACCAGACGTACTTGACCGGATCGGACGGTTGCGGGTTGTAGGGATCTTTCTCGGTGATCGGTCGGAATTCGATCGGCTTGGGGCATAGAAATTTTTCGCGCATGTGCTCAGGAATCAGGTGCGCACGCTGTTGGGTGAGCTCCAGTTCCGAAGGCAGGTTTTCCGGGCCCACCACGGTCGGCATCTCAGCCT
This sequence comes from Pseudomonas sp. UMAB-40, assembly GCF_900095275.1. Lineage (NCBI taxonomy): Bacteria > Pseudomonadati > Pseudomonadota > Gammaproteobacteria > Pseudomonadales > Pseudomonadaceae > Pseudomonas > Pseudomonas sp. UMAB-40. The sequence continues at coordinate 73,386 of NZ_LT607563.1, read as the reverse complement.
GATGCTCAAAGCCTTTTTCGTCGTACTGGAACGAGGCGCTGCAGGTGAAGATCGGGTTGCCTTTCTGGATCGCCGTCACCCGGCGCGTGCTGAAACTGCCGCCATCACGCACCCGGTCAACCTGATAGACGACTGGCAACGCGGAATCGCCCGGGCGCAGGAAATAACCGTGCATCGAATGCACATGGCGCGTTTCTTCGACTGTCTGACTGGCCGCCGACAACGACTGACCGATCACTTGACCGCCGAACAACTGACGAAAACCCAGGTCCTGACTGCGGCCACGAAACAGGTTTTCTTCGATCGGTTCCAGGGTCAGCAAATCGACCAGATCATCCAACACTTGGCTCATTCAGACTCTCCTCACACAAAGCTTGCCGCGCAGTCTTGGCTGCGGCGGTCGATTCAGTTTATGGCCGGGGCCAACATGGGAGCCATTGTAAACGTCCGTGCCTGCTTATCCATGCAAGGTTTGCAGCCATTGTTCACGGGAGATGCGATACAGCACATGGTGACGCAAGGGATGATCGGCCGCGAGCTTGGGATGGTCAAAGTCATCGGCTGAATCATGGTGCATGCCGATCGCTTGCATGACTTTTTCCGAAGGCAGGTTGTCTTTGGCGGTGAACGACACGACTTCTTGCAGCGCCAACCGGTCAAAGCCGCAACGCAGAGCGGTCCACGCCGCCTCACTGGCATAACCCAGGCCCCAATGCTCACGCGCCAAGCGCCAGCCGATTTCGGTCGCAGGGGTGAATGGCGCGTCGAAACCGACCATGCCGAGGCCGGTGAAACCGATGAATGCCCCGGTGTCCTTGCGTTCCAGCGCCCAGAGACCAAAGCCATGTTCGGCAAAATGCCCGCGAATCCGTCCGATCAGCGAAGCACTCTCCAGACGACTCAAAGGGGCCGGAAAATAGCGCATGACCTGTGGATCGGCGCACATCGCCGCAAACTCCGGCAAATCCTCATCGCGCCACTGCCGCAACACCAGTCGCGCGCTCTCGAGTTCCAGTATCGGCTCCATCGTGTCCTCCCCTTTCCATGCCGCAAGTCTACAACGCTGGTAGGATCCTTCACTCATTCCTACCTGAATTCGTTATGCCGCTGCCGCTGATCTACCACGAAGACTACAGCCCCGAATTCCCGGCGGATCACCGCTTCCCCATGGACAAGTTTCGCCTGCTGCGCGATCACCTGGTGGACAGCGGCCTGACCCGGGACGCCGACCTGCTGCGCCCGGACCTCTGCCCCCCGGAGATTCTCGCCCTCGCCCATGACGCTGCCTATATCGAACGCTACATGAGCGGCGAGTTGTCCCGCGAAGACCAGCGGCGCCTCGGCCTGCCCTGGAGCGAAGCACTGGCCCGGCGCACGGTGCGGGCGGTCGGCGGTTCCTTGCTCGCGGCAGAGCAGGCGCTGGAACACGGGTTGGCCTGTCATTTGGCCGGTGGCACCCATCACGCGCATTACGACTATCCGGCGGGTTTCTGCATCTTCAATGACCTGGCGGTGATCAGCCATTTCCTGCTGGAAAGCGGCCGTGTGAATCGGGTGCTGATCTTCGATTGCGACGTGCACCAGGGCGATGGGACTGCACGGATTCTGCACAACACCCCGGACGCGATAACCGTTTCCCTGCACTGCGAAAAGAATTTTCCTGCACGCAAGGCCGAAAGCGACTGGGACATCCCGCTCCCCAAAGGCATGGGCGATGCCGATTACCTGAAGGTGGTGGACGACGCGTTGAATTATTTGCTGCCGCTCTACCAACCGGATCTGGTGTTGTATGACGCCGGTGTCGACGTGCACAAGGATGACGCCCTCGGTTACCTGAAGCTGACCGACGAAGGTGTGGCCGCTCGCGATGAAAGCGTGATGCGCCATTGCCTGGGGCGGGATATTCCGGTGGTCGGGGTGATTGGCGGCGGCTACAGCAAGGACCGCAAGGCCCTGGCGCGCCGCCACGGCATCCTGCATCACAGCGCACAACGGGTCTGGCAGTCATCAGGTTGTCATTGAGGTGTGAGTCTTTACCCACAATGCCTGTGGAACTGCCTGTGGATAACCTGAGTGAAAGGGCCTGCAGGCCATGCGACGTATGGGCTACAACTTAGTGGTTGTTTTTTGATCACCTCTCAAAAACACCAATGAACCCTGTGGGAGCGGGCTTGCCCGCGATGAGGCCGGCACTTCCAACATCTTTATTGACTGACAGTCCGCTATCGCGGGCAAGTCGAATCGTCGCACCGCCGCTCCCACAGGTATCGCGTACTGCTAGAATGTGCGGCTATTTCGCCACACCGCAGCGCTCATCATGACTCAGCCCTCGACCTCCTCCTCTTCTCACGTAGCCATCATCGGCGGCGGCCCCGCCGGCCTGATGGCGGCCGAAGTGTTGAGCCAGGCCGGGATCAAGGTCGACCTGTACGACGGCATGCCGTCGGTGGGGCGAAAATTCCTGCTGGCCGGTGTCGGCGGCATGAACATCACCCATTCCGAAGCCTACCCGGCATTTCTCTCACGCTACGCCGAACGCGCGCCGCAGATTGCCCCGCTGCTTCGCTCATTCGGCGCTGATGCGTTGTGCCAATGGATTCATGACCTGGGCATCGAAACCTTCGTCGGCAGCTCCGGCCGGGTGTTTCCGACCGACATGAAAGCCGCGCCCCTGTTGCGCGCCTGGCTCAAGCGCTTGCGCGAGGCTGGCGTCGTTATCCACACCCGCCACCGTTGGGTCGGCTGGGATGACCACGGTGGATTACGCATCGACAGCCCCGACGGCGAAACCCTCATCAAGCCCGACGCCACCTTGCTGGCCCTCGGCGGCGGCAGCTGGTCACGCCTCGGATCGGACGGCGCGTGGATGCTGCCACTGGAACAGCGCGGCGTAGGACTGATGCCGTTGCAACCGAGTAATTGCGGCTTCGAGGTGCAGGCCTGGAGCGAGTTGATGGTCAGCAAGTTCGCTGGCGCACCGCTGAAAAACATCGCCATCGGCCTCAATGACGACGTGCCGCGCTTGGGCGAATGCGTGATCACCGCGACCGGGATCGAAGGCAGTTTGATCTACGCCCTCTCGGCACCGATTCGAGAGGCCATCAATCAGCACGGCTCCGCCACCATCCACCTCGACCTGCTACCGGGCCGGCCTGTGGATAAAGTTAAGGCGGCGCTGAGCAAACCACGTGGCTCCCGCTCCATGTCCAAGCACCTGCACAGCCAACTCGGGATCGATGGGGTGAAAGCGGCGTTGCTGCGCGAACTTACGCCAGCCGAATGCTTTGCTGATCCGGCGTTGCTGGCCAAAGCGATCAAGGCGTTGCCGCTGACTTTAGTGAAAACCCGTCCACTGGACGAGGCCATCAGCAGCGCCGGTGGCGTGATGTTCGAGTCGATGGATGAACGGCTGATGCTCAAGCAATTGCCTGGGGTGTTTTGCGCGGGAGAGATGCTCGATTGGGAAGCGCCGACCGGCGGCTATCTGCTGACCGCGTGTTTCGCCAGTGGGCGCGCGGCGGGGTTGGGGATGGTGGAGTGGTTGAAGCGCTAGGCTTGAAACCGAGGCGCGCCCTTCGCGGGCAAGCCCGCTCCCACATTTGATCTTTGGCGTTCACAAATTATGTGCTCACAGAAAATCCAGTGTGGGAGCGGGCTTGCTCGCGAAGACGTCCTTCCAGACGCCGGAGCTTTTTAAGGCTTCTTCTTACGCGGCCCAGTGTTAAACACCGGCACTTTTCGCACAGGCTTGATCGAAGGCTCCGGCGCCGAAGCATCCCCACTCTCAACCCATTTACCCAGGTTGCGTTTACCGCCACCGGAAGTCTTCGGCTTCTTCGGTTTTTTTGGCTTCTTCACTACCTGACCGCTGGCGTCAGTATCCGGTACCCGATGCTCAGGTTCGAAGTCGTGTTCCATCTGGCGAGGCAACGTCTGACGGGTCAACGTCTCGATGGCCGACAGCAGATTCACTTCATCGGCGCAGACCAGCGAAATCGCCTGCCCGGTTGCACCCGCGCGACCGGTACGACCGATCCGGTGGATGTAGTCCTCCGCCACGATCGGCAGGTCGAAATTGATCACCAATGGCAGATCTTCGATATCCAGACCACGGGCCGCAACGTCGGTGGCCACAAGAATCTGCACTTCACTGGCCTTGAAACGGTCCAGCGCACGCTGACGGGTTGCCTGCGGTTTGTCGCCGTGGATGCCGTCGGCATTGATGCCCAGGCCCTGGAGTTTTTCCACCAGCGCGTCCACACCATTGCGGGTCTTGGCGAACACCAGCACTTGCTTCCACTTGCCCTTGCGCATCAAGTGAACGAACAGTTCAGGCTTGCGCTTCTTGTCCACCACCACGACCCATTGCTTGACGGTGCTGGCGGCGACGTTGCGCGGGCTGACTTCGATGCTCAGTGGATCGTTGAGCATTTGCCCGGCCAGCAAGCGGATCGCGTCGGAGAACGTCGCGGAGAACAGCAGCGTCTGACGTTGCTTGGGCAGAACGCGGTAGATATTCCCCAGTTCCTCGGAGAAACCCAGATCAAGCATGCGATCGGCTTCGTCCAGAATCAGGGTTTGCAGCTGATTGAACTTGAGGGCCTTCTGGCGATACAGGTCGAGCAAACGACCCGGCGTCGCCACCAGCACGTCAACACCCTTGCGCAGCTTCATCATTTGCGGGTTGATGCTGACGCCGCCGTACACCGCGTAAGTGCTCAACGGCAGGTTCTCGGCGTACTGACGCACGGCTTCGTGAACCTGTTCGGCCAATTCGCGGGTCGGCACCAGGATCAGTGCGCGCACCGAGTTAGACGCCACTGTCGGCCCTTCCATGGCCAGCAATTGCAGGAGCGGCAGCGCGAAGCCAGCGGTCTTGCCGGTGCCGGTCTGGGCGGCGGCCATCAGGTCGCGACCGGCCAGCACCGCCGGAATGGCTTGCGCCTGAACCGGCGTCGGGGTCTGGTAGCCGAGCGTCTCGAGAGAGCGCAGCAAGGGTTCGATCAGGCCAAGGGTGGCGAAAGTCATGGGATTACCGTAGGAAAATTCAGCGCGGTTGTGCAGAACAAGTGTGCAATGGCGCGCAGTTTACCCTAATTCACGCGCGATTCTGTCTGCACCACGGCAGGAGGTCTTTGCGGAGCCCGGCGCCACTGCGGCAATCCGATCAACACCACGGCACTGATGATCACCAGCATCGCCAGCCCTTCTTCGATCCCGATGGTCTCGCCGACAAACACGATCCCCAGCAACACCGCCACCGCCGGGTTGACGTAGGCATAACTGGTGGCCGCCGCCGGACGCACGTTTTTCAACAGATACATATAAGCGTTGAAAGCGATGATCGAGCCGAAAAAGGTCAGGTAGGCCAGGGCCGCCCAGCCTTCGATCGGCGGCATGGCTTGCAGATGCTCACCACTCAGCGCACTGCCGATCAGCAGCGCTACACCGCCCACCAGCATTTCCACGGCACTGGCCATGGCGCCTTGGGGCAGCGGCAAGTGTTTGCTCCAGACCGAACCGAAGGCCCAGGACGCTGCCGCGAACACCAGCAATGCCGCACCCAGCGGGCTCGATTGCAGGTTGGAACCGAGGTTGAGCATGGCGATGCCGATCAGCCCGAGCGCAATTCCGGCCCATTCGAGACGAGTATTACGCGCCCCCCAGAAATAGCCGCAGAGCAAGGTAAACAGCGGCACGGTCGCCACCGCCAGCGCAGCCACACCCGAAGCGACGCCCGTGTGTTCAGCCACGCTGACCGCGCCGTTACCGAACGTCAGCAGCAAGATCCCGATGATCCCGGCGGCTTTCCACTGCACCCAGGTCGGTGCCGGCGCCCCGCGCCAGCGCAGGAAGGCGTACATCAAACTCCCGGCGATCACAAAGCGGATACCGGCGAGCAGGAGCGGCGGCCAGTACTCGACGCCGATGCGGATCACCAGGTAAGTCGAGCCCCAAATCACGTACAACGCGAAAAAGGCGGCGATCAACGGTAAGGGAAAACGACGTAAGCCAGGCATGGGCAGCTCGATGACAGGACAATGTGAACAGCTATTCTAGAAAGGCCAGCGGCGCAAAATAAGTTACAAAACCTGTTTATAGCGCCGGTACACTTTTCAAAACACGGAGATTGGCGCTATATACCGTGCTTTCGAAAGTCAGTCATTTTCCAGGAATACAACGATGGATAAATACGACCGCATGCTCCTCAGCGCCCTGCTGGAAAACGGTCGTGCGTCCTACGCCGACCTGGCACGCAAGGTCAACCTGTCCGCCCCGGCCGTGGCCGAGCGCGTGGCCAAACTCGAAGCCAGTGGGGTCATCACCGGTTACCAGGCCAAAGTTGACATGGCAAAGCTTGGCTTGCCTATCCAGTGCGTGATCGAACTGCGCCTGAACCAACACGGTAACCAGAAGGCCTACGACGACCTGATCAAAATCCCACAACTGACGGAGTGCCACCGGGTGACAGGGGATCCGTGTGTGATCATGCAAGCGGCGGTGGGTTCGATGCCGGAGCTGGAAGAGTTGATCAACCGCATTGCCAAGTTCGGGTTCAGCAAGACCTCGATTGTGTTGTCGAGCGCCATCGAAAAGCGCGTGCCGTTGGGGCAACTTGAAGGCAATGGAAAGCTTTGATACGACACGCCCCCTGTAGGAGCCGGCTTGCTGGCGATAGCGGTTCGTCATTCACCATTGATGTCGACTGATACACCGCTATCGCCAGCAAGCCGGCTCCTACAGTGTGATTGTGGTGTGTCAGTCAGAACCCGCGATGCCGCTTGAGGTGTTCGTTGATCTTGGCCGCCGGCACCTTCTGCAAGCTGACCAGCAGATCATGCGACAACTCGCGCAACCCATGCTTCTGCTGCAGTTCCTGAAGCAGATGCCCCGTCAAGTTGGCTGCCATCTCGGCATCGGCCATGGCCCGGTGAGCCTTGCCGGTGTTGGGCAGGCTGGCGAAGGTGGTGAGGGTGCCGAGTTTGTGGTTCGGCGCGGCGGGCATCAGGCGGCGGGCAAGTAGCAGCGAGCAGGCGAAGTTCTGCAAGCGGGTGCGTTTGATGCGGCCGAGTTCAAAGTCCCAGAATTTCTGGTCGAACGCGGCGTTGTGCGCCAGCAGCGGCGTGACGCCGACGAATTCGTTGACCTCGTTCATCACCTGCTCGGCCGAGGGCGCGGTGCGCAGCATGGCGTTGCTGATGCCGGTGAGTTGTTCGATGAAGGCCGGGACGCGCACGCCGGCATTCATCAGGCTCTGGTAACGCTCGACGATGCGCCCCTGTTCAAGGATCACCACGGCGATTTCCGTGGCCCGGCAGCTGCTGCTCGGGGAGATCCCGGTGGTTTCAAAGTCGATGACTGCTATGCGTTCCAAACCTGTTTCAACTCCGTAAAAATCAATTCTTGAGCAGCAACGCGCCTTCGATCGGCACGTAGCGGCTGGCGGCGCGGATCAGCGAGTTGGCCGTCAGGCCCGGCACGCCGTAGGCCACGGCCTGCACGCCATGCTTGGTGATGATGCGCTCCAGCAGCATGTCGAAATCACCGTCACCGGAGGCCAGCACCACTTCATCGACATGATCGGCGGCGTCCATGATGTCGAGGGTGATGCCCACGTCCCAGTCGCCTTTGGCCGAGCCATCGCTGCGCTGGATATAGGGCTTGAGCTTCACGATGAAGCCGAGGTTGCGCAGGATCTGCTGGAATTGCTGCTGCTTGCTGTCGCCGCGATCAATCGCATAGGCATAAGCCTCGACGATCTCGCCCTGTTTGCTGATATCAGCCCACAACGCGGCGTAGTTGAAGTGGCAACCATAGGCCTGACGCACGGTGTAATAGAGGTTTTGAACGTCGGCGAACACTGCGATTTTTTTCACCGTGCATCCTCTTTGGCGCAGTCGCGCGCAGGCTGGGTCAGGCACCAGGCCCGAAAAGTGGCCCAGTATGCCAGCCTCAAGGATTGTTCCGCGAATAATCGGCCATGTGGCGAGGCTGCGCGCTCCCGCTGGCGCTCGAAACGCACCCTCACTTTAGAACGTAAGGGGCCTGCTTCGCACTCCAGCGGGACGGTGCTGCGTTCCGACAAGCGCCCTCGCCACAGGGGATCAGACGAAGGAGTCGTCGTCGCCGCCGAAGAACGATGAGTTGTCATCGCTGTAGTCGGCGTCGGTAAAGCCGCCCTGATCACTGGAGTTGTCAGCCACACGCTGGTCGTCACCCCAACCGTTGCCGCTATCGCTCTGATCGTTGACCTGGGCCGGTTCTTCCTTGATGACTTCGACGACTTCCTGAGGTTGCTGATTGCTGTGGAACAGGCTGCTGATGCCTTGTGCCAGCATCACGCCACCGGCCACACCGGCGGCGGTTTTCAGTGCGCCGCCAAGGAAACCACTGCCAATCCCGGGGGCTTGCTGCTGCGGTGCGTAATTCTGCTGCGGCGGTGCTGCACCGAAGTTCTGTTGCTGTGGCGGCTGCGAATTGAACGACGGCCGCCCCGGCTCACGCCATCCACCATTGGAGGACGGCGCGCTTTGCGTCGGTGCAGGCTGCGGATCACGGGAACCGCCGCCAAAGATGCTCGACAGGAAACCACCGCTGGCAGGCGCCGACGGCTGAGCCTTGGCCGATTGCAGTTCGGCCTGCAATTGCTGGACTTGCTGAGCGAGCTGCTTGTTCTGTGCGTCGAGGCTTTTGATGGCCGCTTCCTGAACCAGAATCGCCTGGGTCATGAAATAGCCTGCCGCGGGTTGGCGAGTCAGGTGCTCCTTGATCCGCGCCTCAGCCTGGGCGTCGCGTGGGGCTGAGTCCGTTTCGGCCTGTTGCAGCCGGGAAAACAGTCCATCGATCAGGGTTTGTTCTTCGCTGTTCATGGCGACCTCGTAGATTGCCGGGAATATCGTCGCCCTTATCCACTGTGGATAAGGTGCTCTCCAGTAATGGGGCTGATACAGGATGTTTCAATGACCTTTACCGAACGTTTACGTTTGCGCCCCAAAGGGCTTCATCGGTTAAAGTGGGCCACTGCTTTCAACCTGCGATACCGACTGATGAATTCGTTCGATGTACTGCGTGACTCTCTGTATTTCTTCAAGCGCAATCTGGGCCAGATCGTGCGCCTGTGCCTGCCGCTGGTGATCTTCGAAGCGCTGCTGCAACAAGTGGTCGATCGCTCCACCGAGCCGGACAGTTTCCCCGGCATCAGCGTGATGGTCGGCTTGCTGGTCTATCCGCTGTACACCGCCGCACTGATCCTGTTTCTCGATGCCCGCAGCCGTGGAGAATCACCGAGCACCCGCGAGTTGCTGTCGAGGTCGGCCTACCTGTGGCCGCGCTTCGCCCTGCTCACTGCCCTCAACACCTTGTTGATCCTGATCGGCTTGTCGCTGTATTTCCTGCCGGGCATCTGGCTGATGGTAACCCTGGCATTCGGTGAATACCTGCTGGTGCTGCGCGGCCTGGCCCCGTTGGCGGCGATGAAGGAAAGCCTGCGCCTGACCCGCGGCCATTTCCTGCGAATCCTGGTGTGCATCCTGTGTGTGATGGGCCCGTTGTGGGTGCTCAAGGGCGCGACCCTTGCGGTTTACCCGGAGCCGCAGAACCCGGTGATTTCGCTGCTGATCGACAGCGCGCACAGCTTTTTACAACTGTTCACCAGCGTGGTGCTGTTCCGGTTGTTCATGCTGATTGCCGATGCCCCCGAGAAAATTGACGGGCCGCTATGACCCATGGGCTTAAGCCCGACGCTCGGTTATGCTCGGGCTCATCTTTTGTAACGCTATAAGCCGAGCCATGACCCGTCTACTGCGCTACACCCTGCTGGGCCTGCTGATCGCGGCGGGCCTGATTGCCTTGCTGGTTTACAACCTGACCTGGCGTCCCGGTGCCAAAGAAGCAGCACCGGTCGGCTGCAGCGCTCAGGCGCCCACGCTGGTCCCCGGCCAGGCCCTGAAAGTCATGACCTGGAACGTCCAGTACCTGGCGGGCAAGCGCTACGTGTTCTGGAATGACCTGGCCGAAGGCGACGACGAAAGCCCCACTGCCGAAGACATGGCCTTCAGCCTCGATGAGGTGGCGCGGGTGATTCGCGACGAGCAACCGGACATTGTGCTGTTGCAGGAACTGGATGACGGCGCCAAGGCCAGCGATTACCAGAACCAGTTCAAGTTGCTCCAGGAACGGGTCGCCGACCTTTATCCGTGCAGCGCTCACGCCTTCGACTGGAAAGCCGATTTTGTGCCGCTGCCGCACATTTTCGGCAGCGTCGGCCGGCAACTGGCAACGCTCAGCCGATACCAGATCGAACACGCCGAACGCCTGCAATTGCCGGTCGCGTCGGCCAACATCATCAGCCGTCAGTTCAAACCGAAAAACGCCTTGCTGACGACTTACCTGCCGCTGAGCGACGGCGGGCAGATCGCGGTGCTCAATACCCATCTGGACCGCGTCATCCAACCTGATGAAACCCTGCTGGCCCAAGTGACCGCCGTGGCCAAGGTGCTCGACAAATATGAAAGCCATGGCACCCCGTGGTTGATCGGTGGCGACTTCAACTTGTTGCCGCTAGGCCAGTACCGACGCCTGCCCGACGAACAACGCACGCCCTACTCCGTGGACAGTGCCTTGCATGTGCTGTGGGACAAATACCCGATGATCCCGACCAACAACGAAGCCAGCGGGATCGACCGGGCGCGGTGGCTGACCCATTACCCAAATGATCCAGGCCTGAACGGCCCGGACCGAACGGTTGATTACCTGTTCTACAGCCCGCGGATCAAACGGGTCGAGGCGATGGTGAGGCAGGACGATACCTTGCGGATCTCCGATCATTTGCCGGTGATTGCGAGGTTCCTGCTACCTGCGGTCCCCTAACGGCAAATCACCATAAAACCTGTGGGAGCGGGCTTGCCCGCGATTCGGTTTAACATTCAGCAACTATGTTTTCTGACACACCGCTATCGCGGGCAGCCCGCTCCCACAGGGATTTGTGCAAGGTCAATGCACTTCCTCCAAGTCGTCATGCAGTAACCCGAAAATCCTGCGTTTCATGTCGATGAACGAGCGCTCCATCACCATGTCCAGGGTCCGTGGGCGTTCGATCGGCACATCCAGAATCTGCTTGATCCGCCCAGGCCGGGCGCCCATGACATAGACCCGATCCCCCAACAGAATCGCCTCATCGATATCGTGGGTCACGAACAGCACGGTCTTCTTGCTGTTGCCCCAGACCCGCAACAACAATTGCTGCATTTGCAGGCGCGTCTGGCTGTCGAGCGCGCCGAAGGGTTCGTCCATCAGCAGGATTTGCGGGTCATTGGCCAACGCTCGGGCAATCGCCACACGCTGCATCATGCCGCCGGACAACTGCTTGGCGTAGTTGTCGGCGAACCCGGTCAGCCCCACTTCATTGACGTAGTAATCGACGATCTCCTTGCGCTGCACGGCCGCCATGCCGCGCCGCTTGAGGCCGAACTCGACGTTCTGCCGCACGGTCAGCCACGGGAACAGCGTATAGCTCTGGAACACCATGCCGCGATCCGCACCCGGCCCCTGCACTTGCTGGCCGCCGACATAGATCTCGCCTTCCGTGGGCTCATTCAAACCCGCCGTGAGGTACAGCAGACTCGACTTGCCGCAGCCCGACGGCCCGACCAGCACGGCGAATTGTTGATCCGGCACTTCGAACGACACCTGCTCCAGCGCGGTGAACATACCGCCGTCAGGTTTCTGATAACGCAGGCTGACCTTGTCCACTTGCAGCCGTGGCGCGGCCTGCACCGGGGCGGCCGTGGGTGTGATGAAACGCGGGTTTACGGCGCTTACTGAGCCCATGCGGCGATCCTCAGACGGAGAAAACGGAACAGTTGATCGGTGACCAGGCCCAGCAGGCCGATGATCGCGATGGCCAGGAAAATCACATCCACCTGAAAGCCGCGCATGGCTTTCAGGCTCAAGTAACCCAGGCCACTGGAAGCGGCCACCAGCTCGGCGACCACCAGATAAGTCCAGGCCCAGCCCATGGTCACGCGCAGTGTGTCGAGCACGCCGGGCAATGACGCCGGGGCGATCACATGCAGCACCGCATCGCGGCGGGTCGAGCCCAAGGTGTAGGACGCGTTGATCAGGTCCTTGGAGATGCCCTTGGACACGTCCGCGATCATCACCAGTTGCTGGAAAAACACGCCGAAGATGATCACCGAAACCCGCTGCTCCAGACCGATACCGATCCACAAAATGAACAGTGGCACGAACGAGGTCACCGGCAGGTAACGGATGAAATTGACCATCGGCTCAAGGAACGCCTGAACGATGCGGAAGCTGCCCATCAGCAACCCCAGCGGCACCGCCACCAGCGACGAGACAATGAAACCGACCATCACCACTTCGAGGCTGGCCCACACATGCAGGCCCAGGGTGCCGTCGCGGCTCAGGCGCACGGCGGCTTCGGCCACCGCGCCCGGTGTCGGCAGGAACATGCCCGGCACCACGCCGCCGTAAGACAACCCGGCCCACAGGCCGATCAACAACACCCAGGCCAGGCCGCTCGCGCTCCAGATCACCTGCACCGGCAGGCCAGTCTTGGGCGTGATGCAGCGGCTCAGCCATGAATTGCGCTTGAACATGCGGACCTCCTACAGCGGGCTGACGAAGCGGTTGTCGATCAGGTCGTCATTGCTGACGTTGTAGGGCTTGCCCTGCAATTCGCTGGCGGTTTCATTGGCCAGTTTGATCAGTGGCTCGCTGTCGCCCGGCTTACCCGGAGAACCGAGGAGTTTTTCGCTCATGGCTTGATCGTAGAAGCGCACGCCTTGAGCGGCAGCGGCCAGCTCCTTCGGATCGGCGAGGTAACCGCCGACGCCTTTGGCCATGATTTTGTAAGCTTCTTGCGGATGGTCCTTGGTGTACTGCACGGCTTTGTAGAGACCGGCGACCAGGGCCTTGACGTCTTCCGGTTGCTTCTCGATGACGGTGCAGTTGAGCGCGACCACATCGACAATCACCCCCGGCGTACTGCTGCTGTCGATCAGCACTTTGCCTTGTTGCTTGCTGCGGACCATCGACAGGTGCGGCTCCCAGGTCACGGCGGCCGGCACACGACCGGCGATGAACGCGGTGGCGGCGTCATCGGCCGTCATGTTTTGCACGGTGATGTCGCTCATGCTCATGCCGTGTTTTTTCAGCAGGTACGACAGCCAGAACTGCGAGGTTGACCCTTCGTTCACCGCCACCGCCTTGCCTTTCAGTTCTTGCAAGCTCTTGACGTCCTTGCCCACCAGAACACCGTCGCCACCATGGCTGTCATCGAGCGCGGCGACGGCCTTGAAGCAGAATTGCGGACGGTACTTGAGCACTTCGTCGATGGTCGACGCCGAGCCCGACAACTCGCCCGATGCCTGGGCGGCCATGTACATCGAGGCTTCTTCGACGACGGGCAATTCGACGGTCAAACCGCCTTCCTTGAAGTAGCCAAGGTCCTGAGCGAGATAGAGGGTGCCGTAGCCGACCCACGTGGTGTGGCCGATGGACAGGGTGCCGGCCTGGGCGCTGGTAGCGACCGTGGCGGCGATGGCGGTGACCGCCAGTGGATGAGCGACGCGGTTAAGCAAGGACTTGATCATGGAGCACTCCCAAAGCTGTTGATTTAGTTTTGTCATGGGCAGTACGGCCAGTGGCCTTGGATCAGTTGCCACCGGTGGTCTCTGATGGACCTTTCGGTGGTCAGCATTCGGCTGACTGGCGAAGTCGATGTTGGACCAGCGGCGGGGATAGGAAAATCAGGAAATATGTCGTTGGGAGTGATGAAAAAACTGGGTAGTGCGCGCCGTAAAAGTGCGGTGTTGGCGGGGGTGCACGGGGAGGGTGCAAAAGCTGAGAGGTGTGTTGAATGAACGAAAGCAATCGCGGGCAAGCCCGCTCCCACAGGTTATGTGTCGAGCCTTAATCTTGAGGCCGACACAAATCCCTGTGGGAGCGGGCTTGCCCGCGATAAGGTCCGAAGGACCTTCCGACAATGTCAGAGCCGGCCGTATTCCTGAGCCGTCCGATCAACCGCTTTCAGGGTCTTGCCAACCAGCTCATCGATTTCCTCACGACGGGCAATCAACGCCGGCGCCATGATCATCCGCCCCAGCGTCGAGCGAATGATCACCCCTTCCTCAAAGCCAATCGTGCGGCAACGCCAGGCAATGTCGTTCTCGTTGGCAAAGCGCTTGCGGCTGCTTTTGTCCTCCGCAAATTGCAACGCCGCCACCATGCCGACACCCTGGATATCGCCCACCAACGGGTGATTGCCGAACACCTCGCGCAAGCACTGTTGCAGGTAAGGCCCGATGTCATCCTTGACCCGCGCCACCACCCCCTCATCGCGCAAAGCCGTGAGGTTGGCAATCGCCACCGCTGCCGCCACCGGGTGCCCGGAGTAAGTCAACCCGTGCGCAAACACCCCGCCCTGCTCCACCAATACCTGAGCCATTTTCTTCGACAGGATAAGCCCGCCCATGGGGATGTAACCCGAGGTCAAACCTTTGGCGATCGACAACGTGTCCGGCTCAAAACCGAAGTGCTCGTGAGCGAACCATTCGCCGGTGCGACCGAAGCCGCCGATCACTTCATCAGCGCACAACAGCACGTCGTACTTGCGGCAGATCCGCTGAATTTCCGGCCAGTAACTTTCTGGCGGGAAGATCATTCCGCCCGCACCCTGGAACGGTTCGGCGATAAATCCGGCGACCTTGTCCGCGCCCAGTTCGAGAATCTTCGCTTCCAGTTGCTGCGCCGCCCGCAGGCCGAATTCAGCCGGCGACAGGTTGCCCTCGTGGGCAAAAAAGTACGGCTCGTCGATGTGCTCGATGTCGGGAATCATGCCGCCCATTTCGTGCATGAATTTCATGCCACCGAGCGCCGTCGCCGCCAGTGTCGAGCCGTGATAACCGTTCCAGCGACCGATCATGATTTTCTTCTCGGGCTTGCCGAGAATCGTCCAGTAACGACGCACGGTGCGGATCAGCACCTCGTTGGCTTCGGAGCCGGAGTTGGTGTAGATCGCGTGGCTGTAGTGTCCGGGCAACAAGCTGAACAACAGCTCCGAGAGCTCGATCACCTGCGGGTGGGTGGTGTGGAAAAACATGTTGTAGTACGGCAGTTGCTCAAGCTGTCGGGTCGCCGCGGCCGCCAGGTCCTTGCGCCCGTAACCGAGGTTGGTGCACCACAACCCGGACATGCCGTCGAGGTAACGCCGGCCATCGTTGTCCCACAGGTGCAGGCGCTCACCCCGGACCATCACCCGCGGCCCTTCGTCGTTGAGCGCTTTTTGATCGACAAACGCGTGGATGTGGTGCGCAGCGTCGGCGGCCTGGTAGTCGCGGGTTTCACGTGGTGTGGTCATCGCCAGTTCTCCGTTTTGTTATTAGCGCAGCTGAAACCAGGTGGTCTTCAACTGGGTGTATTTATCGAATGAGTGCAGCGACAGGTCGCGGCCGAAACCGGACTGTTTGCCGCCACCGAAAGGCACGGTCACGTCCAATGCATCGACGCTGTTGACCGACACCGTGCCCGCTCGCAATTGCCGCGCCACACGGTGGGCGCGGTTGAGGTCGTCGGTCCACAGCGAGGCGGCCAAGCCGTAGACGCTGTCGTTGGCCAATTGCAAGGCATGGGCCTCGTCGTCGAACGCCGTGACCGCCAGCACCGGGCCGAACACTTCATCGCGAAACAGCGGCATGTCCGGGCTCACACCGGTAAAAATCGTCGGCTGAATGAAGTTGTCGGAGCCGTTGAATATCGACTGCCGACCGCCACAAAGTTTCGTTGCTCCTTGGCGCTCGGCCTGCTGGATGAACTTCATGATGCGTGCCGTCTGGCGGCTGTCGACAATCGCCCCGGCGCTGCTCGACGGGTCCAGCGGATCCCCCGGCTGCCAGCGCTCGGCCTGCACGTTCAGGCGCTCGACGAACTCGTCATGAATCGAACGCTGCACCAGCAGCCGGGAGTTGGCCGAGCAGACTTCGCCCTGATTAAAGAAGATGCCGAACGCGGCTTTCTCGGCGGCCAGGTCCAGGTCCTGGCAATCGGCGAACACCAGATTGGCGCTCTTGCCGCCGCACTCCAGCCACACCTGTTTCAGGTTCGATTGCGCGGAATACTGCATGAAATATTTGCCGACTTCGGTGGAGCCGGTGAACACCAGGCAATCGACGTCCGGGTGCAAACCGAGGGCTTTGCCGGTCTGCTCGCCGAGGCCTGGCAGCACGTTCAGCACGCCTGGCGGTAGACCGGCTTCCAGTGCAAGCTCAGCAAGACGCAACGCGGAGAACGGTGACTGCTCGGCAGGTTTTAGGATCACCGAATTGCCTGCGGCCAAGGCTGGCGCGAGTTTCCACGCGGCCATGTCCAGCGGGAAATTCCACGGCACCACGGCGGCGACCACACCCAGCGCTTCGCGGGTAATGGTCGCCAGCACGTTTTGCGCACTCGGGGCGATCTGATCGTAGAGTTTGTCGAGGCTTTCGGCGTACCAGCGAAACACCCCGGCGGCGCCCGGCACGTCGATGTTGTAGGCGTCCGTCACAGGCTTGCCCATGTTCAGCGAGTCGAGCAGCGCCAGTTCTTCGCGGTGGGTCATGATCAGCTCCGCCAGACGCAGCAACACGTGCTTGCGCTCGCTCGGCGAACGCCCCGACCAGGTGCCGACCTCGAATACCCGCCGCGCAGTGCGCACCGCCGCGTCCACCTCTTCATCACCGCAAGCGGTCACGCTCGCCAGACGCTGGCCAGTGGCGGGGTTGATCGCTGTGAAGGTCTGCCCCGACTGCGCCGAACGGGGTTTGCCGTCGATCAGGGCCTGATCGGGAAACCGCAGCGCGGCGGCTTTGTTTTGCCAATATGCAAGCTCGAACACGTTCAGATGCTCCAAGGGCTTTTCTTGTGTCTGGATGGTGGCCCAGGCCCGAGTCCAGTAAAAATAGTAAAAATGTCTTTGCAGACCATGAAAAAACTGGGCAGCCAATCTCCCCGGTGGCGCGGGATGTGGTTATTGTTCAAACACAACAACACCGTCGTCAGAACGGATGCAGTCGGCGCAAAAATTGCCTGGATGTCGAGTCCATCCACCCCGAGGTTTGCCGTGGCTGCCTACAACCTGCGTCAATTGAAATACTTCATCACCACCGTCGAATGTGGCAGCGTCGCCGAGGCTTCGCGCAAGCTGTATATCGCGCAGCCGGCGATCTCCACAGCGATCAAAGGCCTGGAAGACAGCTTCGGCGTGCAACTGCTGATCCGTCATCACGCCCAGGGCGTGTCCCTGACACCGAGCGGCGCACGCTTCTATCGCAAGGCCCAGGAACTGCTGCGCATGGCCAAGGAGTTCGAACAGAACGCCCTCGCCGACAACGACGTGGTGGCCGGGCAAATCGATATCGGCTGCTTCGAAACGGTCGCACCGCTGTACTTGCCGCAACTGATTGCCGGGTTCTCGGCGCTGTACCCGGGGGTGAAAATCCGCATCCGCGACGGCGAGCAGCAAGAGCTGGTGCAAGGCCTGACGTCGGGCACCTTCGACCTGGCGATCCTCTATGAGCACGAACTCGACGCCACCATTCAGACCGAACCGCTGATGCCGGCGCAACGGCCTTATGCGTTGCTGCCGGCGGACCATCGCTTCGCCCAGCTCAAGCAAGTGTCGCTGCGTGATCTGTGCCTGGAACCGATGATTCTGCTGGACGTGCAACCGAGCCGGACTTACTTCGTCAGTCTGTTCGAAGAACTGAACCTGTCGCCGAACATTGCCTTCAGCTCACCGTCGATCGAGATGGTGCGGGGGATGGTTGGGCAAGGGTTTGGTTTCTCGATACTGGTGACGCGACCGCATTCGGAATGCACTTACGACGGGAAGAAAGTGGTGTGCGTGGATATTGTCGAAGAGGTCACTGGTTCAGGGCTGGTGGCGGCGTGGTTGAAGCGCGGGCAGCTGACCAAACCGGCGCAGTTGTTTGCCGATTATTGCCGCGAACAACTCACCGCGAAGGCCCAGACAAAACCTTGATGCCGAGTGAGGTCTGCAAACCACAACAGATCTACTGTGGGAGCTGGCTTGCCTGCGATGACTTCGGCACATAAAGCATTGATGTTGCCTGACACTCCGCTATCGCAGGCAAGCCAGCTCCCACAGGGTTCTTCGTTGTTTTTGGAAGATCATTTACGCGGTTTGATCCGCGCCGTCGCCTCAGCCACCAACGGATCATCCGGCCAGTAATGCTTCGGATACCGCCCCTTCAAATCCTTCTTCACCTCGGCATACGTGCTGCGCCAGAAGTTCGCCAAGTCCTGGGTCACCTGCACCGGCCGGCGCGCCGGGGACAGCAGATGCAACTTCACCACTTGCCGTCCCCCGGCAATGCGCGGGGTATCGGACAGGCCGAACAGCTCCTGCAAACGCACCGCCAGAATCGGCGGCTGCTCGCTGTAGTCCAGACGAATCGAAGAACCCGACGGCACGCTCAGGTGATGCGGCGCCTGTTCATCCAAACGTTGCGGCAGCGGCCAGGGCAAAAGGTTATGGACGATGCTCGACAGGTCGAGGTTGGCGAAATGACTGAGGCGCGAGACTTTGCCCAGATACGGCATCAACCAGTGCTCAAGGTTTTTGAGCAGCGCGGCATCACTGACATCCGGCCACTCACTCTCGCTCTTGCTGCCAAGGTCCAACTGACGCAACAACGCCACCCGTGCCTGCCACTGACGCAGTTCCGGGGTCCATGGCAACAGCTCCAGACCTTTGCGCCGCACCAGATTGACCAGCGCCTGACTGCGGGCGGTTTCATCGAGCCCCGTCAGCGGCTCACGGCTGAGGATCAATTCACCGACCTTGCGCTGACGCTCGGCGCGCAACACGCCTTCGCGCTCGTCCCAATCCAGTTGATCGACCACGCGCACTTGCTCGGCCAGCACGGAATCGAACAGCGCCGGATCAAAATCCGCCGCCAGATAAATCCGTTCCTCACGCTGCCCCTGACGACTGCCCAGATCCGCAATCACCAACCACGCTTGCTTCATCAGACTGTCCGCTTCAGCGAACAACGCAGCACGGCCGTTGGCCAGCCGATATTCAGCGCCACCGGCGCGGCGTTGCTGGGCGACGCGGTCGGGATAGGCCAACGCGAGCAGCGCACCGAGCCAGCGCGGATGATCGGGATCGCTGACCGGCTCCGACGCCTTGCCACGCAGATAACCGCGATACTGCCGCGCCAGTTGCCGGGCACGTTGCACACCACCCTGAGCGCCGCGTGCGGCCCGCTCTTCGCCGGACAACAGCACCAATCGGCTATGCAGATCCGCCCCGGCGCCACGCAAAATATCCCGCTCACCGAGCAATGCCGCGACATCGCACGCCATGTCGGCCAAGCCGAGCGCCTGACCGCGCAACAGCAAATGGGCGATGCGCGGATGGGCCGGCAGTTCGGCCATGGCCTGACCGTGACGGGTCAGCGCTTCGCCGTCCAATGCACCCAGGCGATCAAGCAAATCCTGAGCCTGTGCATAAGCGGCGGCGGGCGGCACGTCGAGCCACACCAATTGCGTCGGTGTCACGCCCCAGCGCCCGAGCTGCAAGGCCAGACCGGCGAGGTCGGCCGAGAGAATCTCCGCGCTGGCATAGGCCGCCAGTTGCTCGTGCTGATCCTGCGACCACAGCCGATAACACACGCCCGGTTCGAGGCGCCCTGCCCGGCCTGCGCGCTGAGTGGCGCTGGCTTTGGAAATTCGTTGCGTGTCGAGACGAGTCATGCCGCTGCCGGGATCGAAACGCGGCACCCGCGCCAGCCCGGCATCAATCACCACGCGCACGCCGTCGATGGTCAGGCTGGTCTCGGCGATGTTGGTCGCCAACACCACTTTGCGTTTGCCCGCTGGGGCCGGATCGATTGCCGCGCGTTGGGCGGCGAGGTCCAATTCACCGTGCAACGGGCAGAGCAAAACCTGTGTGCTCTCGCCCAGCGCATCCGCCAATTGTTGATGCACGCGCCGAATTTCCGCCTGCCCCGGCAGGAACACCAGCACGCTGCCGGTCTCGTCATTCAAGGCTTCGAGAATCGTCTGCACCAGACGCGACTCAATGAATTCGCCGGGCTGGAACGGCCGACCCCAGCGCATCGCCACCGGGTACATGCGGCCTTCACTGCGCAGGATCGGCGCGTCATCGAGCAACCCGGCCAGGCGTTCGCCTTCGAGCGTTGCAGACATCAAAAGGATTTTCAGCGGCTGGTCGTCGCGGAACAGCTCCCGGCCATTCAGGCTCAGGGCCAATGCCAGGTCCGCGTCGAGGCTGCGCTCGTGGAATTCGTCGAAGATCAGCAGGCCAACGCCGTCGAGTGCAGGGTCATCCTGCAAGCGTCGGGTGAGAATGCCTTCGGTGACCACTTCGATACGGGTGTTGGGGCCGACTTTGCTGTCCAGACGGATCCGGTAGCCAACGGTTTCACCGACCTTCTCACCCAGCTCACTGGCCAGACGCTCCGCCGCCGCCCGCGCCGCCAAACGGCGCGGCTCAAGCATCAGAATGGTCTGCCCGGCCAGCCACGGCTCGTTGAGCAAGGCCAGCGGAACCCGGGTGGTCTTACCGGCGCCGGGCGGTGCTTCGAGCACGGCTTCGTGGCGTGTAGCCAAGGCTTCACGCAGGACGGGTAAAACTTCATCAATCGGCAAAGAAATCATGCTGGCTCCAAAACAGAGGCCCGAGTATAACGGCGAACTGTCCGGGCTTTATCACGGTCCTAATTCATATGGACGCCCCTTCGTTTACCAGATGACTCAGGAGATTTCTCATGCGTGTTCCCTTTCGCCTGATTGGCGGTGTATTGGTCGCCACCCTGCTCACCCAGGTCACCGCGTGCGGATCGATTTTCTACCCCGACCGTCGGGGGCAGATTGACGGCAAGATCGACCCGGCCATTGCGGCGCTGGATGCCGTGGGCTTGCTGTTCTACATCATCCCCGGCCTGATCGCGTTTGCCGTCGACTTCGCCACCGGGGCGATTTACTTCGAGCCCGGCCACACGGCCCAAGTGGCTCCGGAAAAACTCAAGGAAGCGATCGGCGCCGACGGCAAAGTTGATAACCATAAGTTGCAGACTATTCTCGAAACCGAGTTGGGTCGCAGCTTCCCTCTGGATGACCCACGCCTGATTCAACACAAAGGCAGCACTCAGCAACTGGCCATGTTTGGCCTGCAGCCTGCCGCGTAACCCGTGCATTTAAAGGAATAGCCGCACCTATGATCTCCAGCTCCGAACACGCCCGCCTGCTGCGGCTGGCGACCCGTGCCTCGGTGGCGGTGGCATGTACGCTGATCGTCGCCAAAGCCATCGCCTGGTGGTTGAGCGGTTCGGTGAGCATGCTCGCCGGGTTGACCGACTCGGCGCTCGACGGCGTCACCTCCCTGCTCAATCTTCTGGCGGTGCATTACGCCTTGCGTCCGGCCGATGACGATCACCGTTACGGGCATGGCAAGGCCGAGTCGCTGGCGGGCATGGCTCAAGCGCTGTTCATTGGCGGTAGTGCGGTGCTGATTTCTTTGCAGGCGATCGAGCGGCTGAAACATCCGGAACCGGTGGGCGCGCCGTGGATCAGCATCGGGGTCATTGTGTTCTCCCTGGCGCTGACCCTGGCGTTGCTGATGTTGCAACATCGGGTGGTCAAGGCCACAGGCTCCAATGCGGTGCGCGCCGACTCCCTGCACTACCGCTCGGACATGCTGCTCAATGGCAGCATTCTCGTGGCGCTGGTGTTGGCCGGGTTTGGCTGGCATCAGGTCGACCCCTGGTTCGGCCTGGCAATCGCTGCGTACATTTTCTGGAGCGCGATTCAGATCGCCAAGGAAAGTTTTACGGTGCTGATGGATGAGGAACTGCCGCCGGATGTGAGCCAGCACATGCTTGAGCTCGCCTGCGGCGTTACGGGGGTTTTGGGCGCGCATGACCTGCGCACGCGGATTTCCGGCAACCAGTGGTTCGTGCAGCTGCACTTGGAATTGCCGGGGGACCTGACCCTGTCAGTCGCTCACGGCATCAGCGATCAAGCCGCCGATGCGATTCACGCCGCCTACCCGCGAGCCGAAGTGCTGGTGCACGCCGACCCGCAGGAAGTGGTGCTGACTGCCAAGGCTCAGAAAGAAACCTGATAGCCGCGACTGCCCAGGCAATTGCCCTGTGCCTGGCGATAGGCTTGTACCACCGACGGGTCTGGCTGGTAGGTAGCCGTCCGCGGATTGAAGCCACTTTGTTGCACCGCGTATTGATAACACTCGTAACCGTCCTGGTTGACCTGTTCCGGCGACTGCCCGTTGGCCGGATAGGCCTCCACGTCGTAACTGTTGCTGACCGGCTGCGGCTGCGGCTGCATTTGCACCGGCGGCTCGACCACTACGTAATCCTGGGTGTTTTCCTGATAGGCGTAATACGAACCGGCCGCCAGGAACAGCAGCGCCCCGCCGATCCACACTTCACGTGCGTAGTCAGGCAAGTAGCTGACTCGAATTCCGCGAGGCGGTTGAACCACCACATAACGCGGGCCTTGCGGGCGGTACCAGTAGCCGCCGGAATAGAAATAATCCCGACCACCATATGGCACGCGGTAGTCACGGTCCGGGAAGCGGTCGATCACATGACCCGGGCGATATTGCGGGCCGGGGCCCCAGCCATTACCGTGCCCATCCGGACGACCCGCCCAATGGCGATCATCGGGACGTGGACCGTTGTTCTGCCATTGCTGGTTGTAATTGTTGCGCTGTGGGTTGTCCTGATAATAACCACGCTGTGGCTGCTGGGTCTGGCGCACGGTGTCAGGCCGCCCTTGGATCGGCAGGTCATTGGCCGGCAGTTGCGGCGGTGGCGGCGGTGGTCGAACCGGATTGTTGTAGTTGGGCGGCTGGCGGTTCTGCCACTGGCCGTTGTTCTGATTCTGGCCGTTGTGTTCGAACTGGCGGCTGTTGTCGCCACGAATGATGTCGTTGTTCTGCGGGCGCGGCTGATTATTGCCGCCATGCCCCTGATTGTTGCCCTGCTGGCCGTCCGATCCACGTTGCCCGCCATCGGGACCACGGTTTTGCTGATCATCGGCCAGCGATTGCGCAGTGACACTCACACACAGCAAACCAACACCGGCCAAACGCCAGATGCGCGACTTCATGCTTTTCCTCACTGCGGGTTAGGGCCTGTACGTAAGACTGGGAAAGTACAGAGCGGTTCTGCAACAGGTTATCAGTCGCGCAACTTATTTATTGAGGGCTGGGCTTAAATTGAAGGCAAAAGAAAAGGGAGACCCGTCGGCCTCCCTTTGAGAACTTCGTCCGTGCTCGACGCTTATGACGTCGGCTCACCTCACGCCGTCTTCTGGACAGTGTGTAGCTCGGGGGCCGGCACATCCCCGATGGGGGTGGCGGCCGCCGCCGGCCTGATTGGGCGAGCGGCTGTGGACTGTTTGTCCGAGCAGTGATTCTGGTGATAAGAATAGGCCGCAGGCGCCGGCAGAGGATTGCGAATATTGCTCAATTAAACATCACTTGCGCAATTTTTAACCCTGGATAGATAATCTGCCGCAATAGTTATGACAAAGGCCTGATTGATGAGCAAACTCGACCGATACGACTTGAGCATTTTGGCGGAATTGCAGCGCGACGCGCGCATCTCCAACCAGGAGCTGGCCGAACGCATCGGCCTGTCGCCTTCGCCTTGCTCACGCCGGGTCAAGCAACTGGAAGACGATGGCTACATCACCCGCCAGGTGGCACTGCTGGACCGCAAGATGCTCGGTTTGAGCCTCACGGCATACGTGCTGATCGGCATGGACCGACATACGCCGGAGCGTTTCGAGAACTTTGAAGCCGCGATTCGCACCTTGCCGCAGGTGCTGGAATGCAGTTTGGTCACGGGGATGGATGCGGACTATCAGCTTAAAGTCGTCGTGCCGGACATGGATCACTATCAGAAACTGCTGCTGGGGCATTTGACCCGAATTGAAGGGGTGACCAGCGTTCGTTCGAGTTTTGTGTTGAACCAGGTGCTCAATAGTACCGAGCTACCTTTAACCCATCTGCGCAGCTAAGTACGCCATCGCGGGCAAGCCCGCTCCCACAGGTTATGTGTCGGTCACAGAATTGCGATCGACACAAAACCTTGTGGGAGCGGGCTTGCCCGCGAAGGGGCCGGCACAGGCGACGAATAGCTGCGACACACTGCCGCAGGTCAATCCTCCAGCACTCCCCCATGCCGTATACTCCAGCGCCTTTTAGCCCCGCCCGCGCTGGAGATACTCAATGGATCCTGCCGTATTCGAAGAGTGGATGATGACCGGACTGGTCAGCATCCTGATCATTTTCATGGGTTTCATCGTCTGGGATCTGGCGAAAAAATCCAAGGCCGGCCGCTTTGGCTCGTTCATCCTGTTCTTCGTACTGGGTCTGGGCGTGGCTGCGTTCGTGATCAAAAGCGTAGTGATCGGCCTGATCGAATCCGGCACGTTATAACCGCGCCGGCACTTCCTTCCACTGGCCTTGATCGAGCCCTTCGATCGTCCAGTCGCCAATTCTGACCCGTACCAGACGCAACGTCGGCAAGCCGACCGCCGCCGTCATGCGCCGCACCTGACGGTTGCGCCCCTCGCGAATCACCAATTCCAGCCAGCTGGTCGGCACGCTTTTGCGAAAGCGCACCGGCGGGTGGCGTGGCCACAGCTCTGGCTCCTCCAGTTGCCGTGCCTCGGCGGGCAAGGTCATGCCGTCGTTCAGTTCGACGCCGTCACGCAAACGCTGCAACTGCTCAGCGCTCGGTTCGCCCTCCACCTGCACCCAGTAAGTCTTCGCCAGCTTGTGTTTCGGGTCGGCGATTCGCGCTTGCAGCTGGCCATCATTGGTCAGCAGCAGTAATCCTTCACTGTCGCGGTCCAGCCGCCCTGCCGGATAGATCCCCGGAATCTCGATGTAATCCTTGAGCGTCGCCCGCCCTCCTTCGTCGCTGAACTGGGTCAGCACATCGAAGGGTTTGTTGAACAGGATCAGCTTCGGCTCGGCCGGCGGCGCTTTGGCAACACGGCGCGGGGCTGGGGAGGATGGCGCAGGCTTCGCGCCAGGGCGGCGAGAAACGGGACGTTGGGGACGGGACATGGGAAAGAGGAGCATCTAACGGTCAGGGCTGCCAATGCTAGTGCCCTGACCGTCAAATGACCATCACGAATCAGCGGAACGGCGGCTCGTCGAAGCTGCGCAGTTTGCGCGAGTGCAGCGAGTTGAGTTCGGTGCGCAACAGATCCACCGCCTCGATGCCGATCTTCAAGTGCTGGCTGACCGCGCGTTCATAGAACGCGTTGGCCGAACCCGGCAGCTTGATTTCGCTGTGCAGCGGTTTGTCCGACACACAAAGCAACGTGCCATAGGGCACCCGCAGGCGGTAGCCTTGGGCCGCGATGGTGCCGCTTTCCATGTCCACCGCCACGGCGCGGGACAAGTTGATCAGTGGACGTTCCTGCGCCCAGCGCAATTCCCAGTTACGGTCGTCGTAAGTCAGCACGGTGCCGGTGCGCAGGCGTTTCTTCAGCTCGTCGCCCTTTTCGCCGGTGATGTTGGCGGCCGCTTGCTGCAAGGCCATCTGCACTTCGGCCAGGGCCGGAATTGGAATGTTCGGCGGCACCACCCGGTCGAGAATCCCGTCACGACGCATATAAGCGTGAGCCAGTACGTAGTCGCCAATGGTCTGCGACTGACGCAAGCCGCCGCAGTGGCCGATCATCAGCCAGCAATGTGGACGCAGCACGGCCAAATGGTCGGTGATGTTCTTGGCGTTGGACGGGCCGACACCAATGTTCACCAGGGTCACGCCATGGCCGTCACTGGCGATCAGGTGATAAGCCGGCATCTGATAGCGGTGCCACACCACGCCCGCAGCAATCGCCGAGGCTTCGCCGTGGTCCATGCTCTTTTCGATGATCACGTTGCCGGGCAATACCATGCGCACGAAACGCGGGTCGCTGCGCAACTGTTCCAAACCATGGACGATGAATTGGTCGACGTAACGGTGGTAGTTGGTCAGCAGAATCCACGGCTGCACATGACGCCAGTCGCTGCCGGTGTAATGCACCAGTCGGCGCAGGGAGAAATCGACCCGCGCGGCATCGAACAGGGCCAATGGCAGCGGATCGGTGTTTTCCCAGTCGTACAAGCCATCGGCAATGCCGTCGGTGGCGGCGGACAGGTCGGTACTCGGGAACACCCGCGCCAGCACGGCAGCCGTGACGCCGGAGCCGGCCAGTTCATCGCCCTGCTCGACCACGTAGGGATAGGGAATGTTCTGCTGGCTGATGCCGACTTCCACGGTCACGGTGAAGTCGTGCATCAACGGCACGAGTTGTTCCAGCAGGTATTTACGGAACGCCGCCGGATGGGTGACGGTAACACTGTAGGTTCCGGGCAACTGAACCTTGGCGTAAGCGCGCGTGGTCTGTGGGACTTCGCCCTGGCAGTGGTAGGTCAGACGCAGCTCGGGATAACGAAACATCGCACGCTGTTCAGCGTCCGGCTCGACTCGGTCCTTGAGATAACGCTTGAGCGCCTGGTTCAGCGCGGTGGTTGCACGATTGTGCAAGAGCGCAAGCCGGTCCACGGCTTGCTCGGCGGTTTGAACGACAATAAAAGCTTCGGTCACGATCAGCATCCTGTGTTCTGACTTGCAGAGCTTCATCTTGCCTGCATCATCGCTTCACGGGAACCCTGTGGGAGCGGGCTTGCCCGCGATAGCTGTCTATCAGCCAACATTGATGTTGAATGTAAAACCGCAATCGCGGGCAAGCCCGCCCCCACAGGTTCAGTGGTGTTGATCAAATGCGATCAGAATCCTTGCGGGGTCGAGCGGGCGACGATCGCTTCAACATCCAGCCCACGCGGCAACGCGCCATACACCCGGCCGGCCGAACCGAGGCGGCTGGCGATGAAGGCATCGCTGACCGCCGAGTTTCCGGCCTCCAGCAACAGCTTGGCCTGAAGCCCCAACGCAATGTCTTCAGTGAGCTGCCGCGCACGGTATTGAATATCGCTGGTGTCTTTGAACGCCGTTTGCAACTGGCTGATGTGCGCGGCCAGGCGCTTATCGCCATGGCCATCGCCCAGCTCGCTGAACAGCACATCGAGCACACCCGGCTCCTTGGACAATGCGCGCAACACGTCCAGGCATTGCACGTTGCCGGAACCTTCCCACGTCGAATTGACCGGTGCCTCACGGTACAGACGCGGGAGGATGCTTTCCTCGACATACCCCGCACCGCCCATGCATTCGGCGGCTTCGTTGATCATTGCGGGCGCGCGCTTGCAGATCCAGTACTTGCCTACCGCCGTCACCAGTCGGGCGAATTTGGCTTCGTGGCTGTCATCCAGATGATCCAGCGCCTTGCCCATGCGCAGGCTCAAGGCCAAAGCCGCTTCGCTTTCCAGCGCCAGATCGGCGAGTACGTTCTGCATCAACGGCTGTTCGCTAAGCAACTTGCCACCGACGCTGCGGTGAGCGCAGTGATGGCTGGCCTGTGTCAGCGCCTGACGCATCAGCGAGCTGGAACCGACCATGCAATCGAAGCGGGTCATGGCAACCATCTCGATGATGGTCGGAACCCCGCGCCCTTCTTCACCGACCATCCACGCCAGCGCGCCACGGAACTCCACTTCGCTGGAGGCGTTGGAGCAATTGCCGAGTTTGTTCTTCAGGCGCTGGATGTAGAACTGATTGCGCGTGTCGTCCGGGCGATGGCGTGGCAGCAGGAAACAGGTCAAGCCCTTGTCGGTCTGCGCCAACGTCAGGAAGGCATCGCACATCGGCGCGGAACAGAACCACTTGTGCCCGACCAATTCATAGGCTTGGCCCGGGCCACTGGCGCCAACCGGGTACGCCTTGGTGGTGTTGGCCCGCACGTCGGTGCCGCCCTGCTTCTCGGTCATCGCCATGCCGATGGTGACACCGGCCTTGTGGGCCATACCGACATTGCGCGGGTCGTATTCGGTCGAGAGGATTTTCGGCAGCCACTGCTCAGCCAGATCTGGTTGCAGGCGCATCGCCGGGACGCTGGCGAAGGTCATGGTCAGCGGGCAACCGCTGCCGGCTTCGGCCTGGCTGTGCAGGTACGACATGGACGCGCGAGCCACATGGGTGCCGGACTGCGGATGCGTCCAGGGCAACGAGGTCAAACCGTGTTCGACCGCCGTGCGCATCAGCTCGTGATACGCCGGGTGAAATTCCACCAGGTCGATGCGATGGCCGTAACGGTCATGGCTGACGAACACCGGTTTGTTCTGATTGGCCAGGAACCCTGCTTCCATCAGCGGCCCGCCAGCCAGTGCGCCATACGCGTCAATCCGCGACTCGGCCCAACCGGCCCCGAAACGCCGCGACCACTCCTGCAAAGGCAGGTCGATACGGTAGAGGTTGGTGCCATCCAGCGACGGTGGCTGGTTGGTGACTTCGTGGGTTTCGGCGAACTGATGCAGGTTCATGACGGGGCTCCTTTGGTCAGCCAAGGGAATTCAGTTAAGCACCGCCCCCGGGCTGAACAAAGTGTCATACCTGCCTAAATGTCGGCGCTTTCGCCTTGCCCCGAACAGAGTACCCGGCGATAGAGCGCCGCTTGCAGATCCTCGAATTTCACCGGTTTGCTCAGGTAATCGATCAAGGCTCCCGTCGGACAGCGCTCCCGATCGGCGCTCACGGCAATCACGAACACCGGCAACTCGGCACAGCCCGGCAAGGCTCGGATCTGGCAGCAAAGGGCGGTGCCATTCAGCGTCGGCAACTGACAATCGAGCAGCACCGCATCGAAGGTTTCTCGCTGCAAGAGATCGAGCGCGGCCGCACCGCTGTCGGTGGCGCGCACCCGGAACCCGAGCTTGAGCAACATGCCACGCATCACCAATTGATTGATGCTGTTGTCATCCACCAGCAGCACCGTGCAGTCCTGTGGCAACCGAAGACGCGAAAACTCGCGGGTCATCAAGGGCACTGCCGGCCGCTCGACCACGGGCAGTTCGAACTCGACGTCCAACTGGAAACGGCTACCGCTGCCGGGCTCGGATCGATGGGTCAGGCGCCCGCCGAGCAATTCGACCAGTTGCCGGCAAATCGCCAGGCCTACGCCCAGGCCGCCGTATTCACGGGTCATCGAGCCGTCGAGTTGGAAGAAGCGCTGATACATCGTCGCCTCTCCCAGATCGGTGAAGCCGATACCGGTGTCGATCACCGCAAACGACAGCGACATCCGACCGTTTTCCACCGGTTTGCCCGTCACGCGAAGGGCCAGCCCGCCGACCCGGGTGAATTTGATGGCGTTGTCCAACAGGCATTCCAGGCATTGCGCCAGCTTGACGCTGTCGCCGTTCAAGCGATCCGGCAAGCCCGGCGACACTTCCACTTTGAAGTCCAGCGACTTGCTTGAAGCATTGCCCTCGAACTGGGCGCGCAAGGTCTCGACCACGCCGCGCAGGCTGAACGTTGCCGAACTGACTTTAAGCTTGCCAGCCTGCAATTCGGTCAGGGTCAGGATGCCGTTGACCATGCGCATCATGTCTCGCGCGGATCCGGCGGCGGTTTGCTGGTATTGCTCCAGCTCCGGGTCCATCTCGACGGTCTGCATCAATTCAAGCGAACCGATCACACCGTTCATGGGCGTGCGCAATTCGTGGGTCAGGGTGGCGAGGAATTCGTCCTTGAGCTTGTTGCTGTGGGCCAGTTGCTGGTTCAGCACTTCGAGCTTTTGACCGGCATCGAACAGCGTCTGCGCCTGCTGCTCGCGCATGGCGTTGATGCGGTCGGCCAACGCCAGAGACAGCAGCGCCACTTCAATGGCCGAACCAATCTGGCTGGAATACATGGTCAGGAACACGTTCGGCAGGTAACCCAACACCATCATCGTGTTGACGATGCCACCGAGCAGGAAAGCCGACCAGGCGATGATGAAATACCGTGCCACCCGCAGGCCACGCAGCCAGGCGCACAGCCCGGCGATAAAAATCACCACGGTGAAGACCAATGCCAAGGCGGTTGCCAGGCGCAAAGCCAGGGCGTAACTGGCCATCAACGACAACCCGACCACCACCGCACTGAACGCCACCAGCGCCAACAGCAGACGGTCGAGCCAGCGACTGTGGCTGGCCGTCTGCAAGAAGCTGCGGGCGAACTGGCTGCCGAACAGTCCGGCGCACCCGATGAAGAACGGCGTCGCGGCGTTGGCCCACCACGGATTGTCCGGCCAGAAATATTCCACGGCTGCGCCGTTCACTGACAGCTGATACAAGCCGAAGGAAGCGATGTAGAAGATGTAATAGAGGTAGCTGGTGTCGCGCACGCTGAGGTAGATGAACAGGTTGTAGACCAGCATTCCCAACAACACGCCATAGATCAGCCCCAGCACATAAAGGCGGACCGGCTGTTCTTCGAGGTAAGCGGTGCTCGACCACAAGGTGACGGGCGCCTGGATCGACCCTTCGCTTTGCAGGCGCAAGTACACGGTTTGCGTCTGGCCAGGGGTGAAACTTAGATCGAACAGGTAGTTGTTCTGGCGGAGCTCGCGACTGGCAAACGGCAACGCATCGCCTGTTTGCCGGACCAATCGATACTCACCGCCAGCATCAGGTAAATAGAGATCGAGGTGATCGAGGGGCGGATAGGCCAGTTCCAGCAGCCAGGTCCGTTGCGCCGCCGGGTTCGACGGACGGTAATGCAGATCGATTTTCAGCCAGAACACCGAACGCGAATAACCGGCGTTGAGGGTGGCTTTATCGTGGGGCTTGAAGTTACCGGCCGCGGCTTGCGCACGGACATCGGCGATGGTCGCCTGACTGCCCGCGTCTTCATACACCTGCAGGGTTCGGCCTAGGGGAAGGCTCTGGGTGAATTCATCGAATTCGACGGCGCTCACCATGAGGGGCAAGCACAACAGCAACATCAGCAAATAGCGCATTTAAGCCCCAGCGTGGCCTGTCCGGTTATCTCAGGAAGCCCCTCATTCCCTTTGAGTAGACGTAAAACCGGCATTACCTGTTATTGGTTTGGATCCACTCTAGCATAGCCGTTGATGGCCATTGAGCACCATTGAAATATTTCCTGCGGAGGCTCTAGTACGGGCGTTCCAGCGGCATGATTGGAGCCGATTTATTGATACGGCCAGCCTGTGACAATGCATCGGCCGTTTCACACATTCCTGTAGCAAGTCACTCTCATGACTCGTTGGTCGACTGGTGGTAAGCTCGCGCACCATGAATATCTACAGCTCTCGCCCCGTTGTCCTCTGTCTCTCCGGCCACGACCCAAGTGGTGGCGCCGGCTTGCAGGCAGATATCGAAGCCCTGCTCGCCCAGGGTTGTCATGCGGCCCCGGCCGTTACCGCCCTGACCGTGCAAGACACGGTCAACGTCACTGACTTTCGCGTGCTCGACCGCGAGTGGGTGCTGGCCCAGGCCAACGCCGTGCTCAACGACTCCGAGGTCGCTGCCGTGAAACTGGGCATGCTCGGTTCCCTGGAGATGGTCGACACAGTCGTCGAACTGCTCTCGGCACACCCGCATTTGCCGGTGGTCTGCGACCCGGTGTTGCGCGCCGGTGGCGGCGGACGCCTGGGCAAGGATGAAGTCGGCTACGCCATGCGTGAGCGCCTGCTGCCCCTGTCCATCATCGCCACCCCCAACCTTCCCGAAGCCCGCATCCTCGCCGAACTGCCCGAAGGTACCGCGGACGAGTGCGCTGAAAAACTCCTGCCGTTCGTCAAGCACCTGCTGATCACGGGCGGCCATGGCGACGAACACGAAATCCACAATCGCCTGTACAGCCGCGATGGCCACCGCGAAACCTTTACCTGCCAACGCTTGCCCGGCAGTTATCACGGTTCCGGTTGCACCCTGGCCAGCGCCCTGGCCGGCCGACTGGCCCAGGGTGAACATCTCGCCAGCGCTGTGCAGACCGCGCTTAACTACACTTGGCGTACCCTGCGTGACGCGGAGCAACTGGGCAAAGGCCAGTTCGTGCCGCGCCGTCTGCCGCTGGATTTCTGTTCGTAACTTTCTATTCGCAACGCGGTGAGGCTTGTCCGATGAAACTACGTGGCCTGTACGCCGTTACCGACAGCCAGTTGCTGGCCGGTAAATTTCTCATGTACGTGGAAGCAGCGCTGGAAGGCGGCGTCACCCTGCTGCAATACCGCGACAAGAGCAGCGACGAGGCCCGACGCTTGCGTGAGGCCGAAGCCCTGCGCGACTTGTGTGATCGCTACAAGACACAACTGATCATCAACGATGACGCCGAACTGGCCGCACGCCTGAATGTCGGCGTGCACCTGGGCCAGACCGACGGCCCCTTGTCGCCGACCCGCGCGCTGCTCGGTCGCCAGGCGATCATCGGTTCGACTTGCCACGCGCAACTCGAACTTGCCGAGCAAGCAGCCAAGGAAGGCGCCAGTTACGTCGCCTTCGGTCGCTTCTTCAATTCCAATACCAAACCCGGCGCACCGACCTGCAGCCTCGAACTGCTCGACCAGGCCCGCAGCAAACTGCACCTGCCGATCTGCGCGATTGGCGGCATCACCCTCGAAAACGCCGCCCCGCTGGTGGCCCACGGGGTCGACTTGCTGGCGGTGGTGCATGGCCTGTTTGGCGCCCAGAGCACGGCTGAAGTGACACGTCGCGCCCGCGCATTCAACGAATTACTGAAAATCTGATTTGAGAGCCCGATCATGTCTCGTTCCGAAACGCTGTTTGCCAATGCCCAGAAACACATCCCCGGTGGCGTGAACTCGCCTGTTCGCGCGTTCAAAAGCGTGGGCGGCACACCGTTGTTCTTCAAACACGCCGAAGGCGCCTACGTCACCGACGAAGACGACAAGCGTTACGTTGACTACGTCGGTTCCTGGGGCCCGATGATTCTCGGCCACAGCCACCCGGACGTGCTGGACGCAGTGCGTAAACAGCTTGAGCACGGATTGTCCTACGGTGCCCCGACCGCGATGGAAACCGAGATGGCCGATCTGGTCTGCTCGATCGTGCCGTCGATGGAAATGGTGCGCATGGTCAGCTCCGGCACCGAAGCGACCATGAGCGCCATCCGTCTGGCCCGTGGTTTCACCGGTCGCGACAACATTATCAAGTTCGAAGGCTGCTACCACGGTCACTCTGACAGCCTGCTGGTCAAGGCCGGCTCCGGCGCTTTGACCCAAGGTGTGCCGAGCTCGGCCGGTGTGCCGGCGGATTTTGCCAAGCACACCCTGACGTTGCCGTTCAACGACATCGACGCGGTCGAAGCCATGCTCGCCGACGTCGGCCAGGACGTGGCCTGCATCATCGTCGAGCCGGTTGCCGGCAACATGAACTGCGTACCACCAGCGCCAGGTTTCCTCGAAGGCCTGCGGACCCAGTGCGACAAGCACGGCGTGGTGCTGATTTTCGACGAAGTGATGACCGGTTTCCGCGTTGCCCTCGGCGGCGCACAAGCGCACTTCGGCGTGACGCCGGACCTGAGCACGTTCGGCAAGATCATCGGTGGCGGCATGCCGGTCGGTTGTTTCGGCGGCAAGCGCGAAATCATGTCGCACATCGCGCCATTGGGCCCTGTCTATCAGGCTGGCACTCTGTCGGGCAATCCATTGGCGATGGCGGCGGGTCTGACCACGCTGCGCCTGATCAGCCGTCCCGGTTTTCACGCCGAGCTGAGCAACTACACCAGCCGCTTGCTCGATGGTTTGCAACAGCGCGCCGATGCCGCGGGCATTCCGTTCGTGACTACTCAGGCCGGCGGTATGTTTGGTCTGTACTTCAGCGGTGCCGACGACATCGTGACCTTCGATGATGTGATGGCCAGCGACGCCAAGCTGTTCGGTCGCTTCTTCCACTTGATGCTCGAAGGCGGCGTGTACCTGGCGCCGAGCGCTTTCGAAGCCGGCTTCACCTCGATCGCTCATGGCGAAACCGAGCTGAAACTGACGCTGGATGCCGCCGAGCGTGCATTCGCTGCATTGAAATAACGTTGATCCGCTGACGTTGGTGATTGCCAGCGTCAGCTTTCACCTGGATTTACACCCTTATTCCTGTGCTTCTGCTAATAATCCCCCGTGAATTGGGCGATATATTCCCCGCGCAGCAGAAAAACGAGTAAAGACTTTGTAAGGTTGGCCCTGCTTATTTCATAATGCGCGCTTATTGGATCCCCTCGATGGGTCCGCGCGCCCTTCAGAGGTAAGTCGATTCCCATGAACCGCACCGGCCGCGCCCTTGCACTGGGCTGCCTGTTGCTCCTTCAGCCCCTGCTCGCGCTCGCACAAGCAGGCGGCAACTCGTTGTTAATCCCAGCGATGGGTCGCTGCACCCTCAATACTCAGCCGCAAGACCTGACGCAAGCGCTTGCCGCCTGCCAGAAAGCGTCGGATGAAG
The DNA here is from genome assembly GCF_900095275.1 of Pseudomonas sp. UMAB-40. Classification (NCBI taxonomy): domain Bacteria; kingdom Pseudomonadati; phylum Pseudomonadota; class Gammaproteobacteria; order Pseudomonadales; family Pseudomonadaceae; genus Pseudomonas; species Pseudomonas sp. UMAB-40. The sequence continues at coordinate 38,957 of NZ_LT607563.1, read as the reverse complement.
GGGATGCACAAGCGCAATACGAGTTGGGTGAGTTCTACTACGACGGCAAAAACACCCCACGCGACCTCAAGAAAGCCCTGGATTACTTCGAAAAGGCTTCACTGCAAGGCCACGCCCAGGCGCAATTCAAACTCGGCACCATGTTCTTTCACGGCGAAGGTGTACCGGCCAATAACGTTCAGGCGTACATCGTGCTGAAAATGGCCGCGGTCAACGGCGCTGAAGATGCGTTGGACACGGCGGATGAAGTGGCCGAGAAGATGCCGCGCGAAGATCTGGAAGTCGCTACCCAGGTGCTGGGGCAAATATTCCGTAAATACCTGATGGAATTGCAAAGCGCCGATGGGCGCACGCCGTTTTCGCCGCTGCCTTAAATCTTCTTCGACCCTTCTGTCGCCTTCGCGGGCAAGCCTCGGTCTTACTTCTCAGGCATCGGCATCGGAAACGGCATGACATTGCCGACCGCACCGCGGGCTTCGCTGATTTTCGGCGTGCCGAGGCGTTCCACTTCGTCGATGCGCACAATCGAATGCATCGGCACAAAACTGCGCACAACGCCTTCGAACTGAGCTTTCAACTTCTCTTCGCTCGGGTCGACGACCACTTGCGTGCGCTCGCCAAAGACGAACTCTTCCACTTCCAGGAAGCCCCACAGATCACTTTGATAGATCTGCTTGGCATACATTTCGTACACCTGGCCCTGGTTGAGGAAAATCACCTTGTAGATTGGGGCTTCACGTTTGGTCATGGTGGGCGGGCAACACATTGGGGATAAAAATGAGGGCGCGAACTATAGCATAGCCACCGGACGCACAACGGTAGGAACCTTGGGACATGTTCCCTATAATGCGCGGTTCTTTGAATCACGTGATGACTCTGTCCATGGCCAAGAAGCTTTACATCGAAACCCACGGTTGCCAGATGAACGAGTACGACAGCTCGCGCATGGTCGATCTGCTGGGTGAACATCAGGCCCTGGAAGTGACCGCTCGCGCCGAAGACGCCGACGTGATCCTGCTCAACACCTGCTCCATTCGTGAACGCGCCCAGGACCGGGTGTATTCCCAACTCGGCCGCTGGCGCGAACTGAAACTGGCCAACCCGGACATGGTCATCGCCGTCGGCGGTTGCGTGGCCAGTCAGGAAGGCGCGGCTATCCGCGACCGCGCGCCGTATGTCGACGTGGTCTTCGGCCCGCAAACCCTGCACCGCCTCCCGGAAATGATCGACGCCGCGCGCGCCACCAAGCTGCCGCAAGTCGACGTCTCGTTCCCGGAAATCGAAAAATTCGACCATTTGCCCGAGCCGCGCATCGATGGCCCGAGCGCTTATGTGTCGGTCATGGAAGGCTGCAGCAAATACTGCACCTTCTGCGTGGTGCCCTATACCCGCGGCGAAGAAGTCAGCCGGCCGTTCGATGACGTGATTGCCGAAATCATGCACCTGGCCGAAAACGGCGTGCGCGAAGTAACGCTGTTGGGCCAGAACGTCAACGGCTATCGCGGGACGACGCACGATGGACGTTTGGCCGACCTGGCCGAGCTGATCCGTGTGGTGGCCGCCGTCGATGGCATCGACCGGATCCGCTACACCACCTCGCACCCGCTGGAGTTCTCCGACAGCCTGATCCAGGCCCACGCCGACGTGCCGGAACTGGTTAAACACCTGCACTTGCCGGTGCAATCGGGTTCAGACCGCATTCTCTCGGCGATGAAACGCAACCACACCGCGCTGGAATACAAATCCAAACTGCGGAAGCTACGCGCCGCCGTGCCGGGGATCTGCATCAGTTCAGACTTCATCGTCGGCTTCCCGGGCGAGACCGAGAAAGACTTCGAACAGACCATGAAGCTGATCGAAGACGTCGGTTTCGACTTCTCCTACTCGTTCGTCTACAGCCAACGCCCGGGCACCCCGGCCGCAGACTTGGCCGACGAAACGCCGGAAGAACTGAAGAAAGAGCGGCTGAACGCGCTGCAACATCGCTTGAACCAGCAAGGTTTCGAGATCAGCCGACAAATGGTCGGCTCGATTCAGCGGATCCTGGTCACCGATTACTCGAAAAAAGACCCCGGCGAGCTGCAAGGCAGGACCGAGAATAACCGGATCGTCAACTTCCGCTGCGACAACCCGACCTTGATCGGCCAGTTCGCCGACGTGCACATCGACGCCGCACAACCGCACTCGCTGCGGGGCTCGCTGATCCAATAACACCGCATAACTTGTAGGAGCGAGGCTTGCCCGCGAAGGCGGACTGACACTCACAACATGAGTCGTCTGAAATACCGCCTTCGCGAGCAAGCTTCGCTGCTACAGGGACGGTGTTTGGCGCTGGATTATTTAAGAGCTTTCGCACCCAGCCCACTGGCGTTATCCTTGATTTCATCTTAATTGCCCCAGGGCGGCTAAATACGACCTTGAACGCACCCATAGAACCACATCGCTTTATCCTCGAGCCCTTTGAGGCCCGTCGCTTCGCCAATCTGTGCGGGCAATTCGACGAGCATCTGCGCTTGATCGAACAGCGCCTGACCATCGAGATCCGCAACCGCGGAAACCAGTTCGAACTGATCGGCGAACCCAAGCACACCACTTCCGCGGAAAACCTGATCCGCCGCCTGTACCGGGAAACCAAGGGTACAGAGCTGTCGCCGGATACGGTTCACCTGTTCCTTCAGGAATCGGCCGTCGAAGAGCTGGACAACGTCTCCCCGTCCGAACCCTCCGTCGCCCTGCGCACCAAGAAAGGCATGATTCGCCCTCGCGGCTTGAATCAGCTGCGCTACGTGAAGGAAATCCTCGGTAACGACATCAATTTCGGCATCGGCCCGGCCGGTACCGGCAAGACCTATCTGGCCGTTGCCTGTGCGGTAGACGCGCTGGAACGCGAGCAGATCCGCCGCATCCTGCTGGTCCGTCCGGCGGTTGAAGCGGGCGAAAAGCTCGGCTTCCTGCCCGGCGACCTGTCGCAAAAGATCGACCCGTACCTGCGCCCCCTCTACGACGCACTCTACGAGATGCTCGGCTTCGAACACGTCGCCAAGCTGATCGAACGCCAAGTGATCGAAGTTGCGCCACTGGCCTACATGCGCGGTCGCACGCTGAACAACAGCTTCATCATTCTCGACGAAAGCCAGAACACTACCGTCGAACAGATGAAGATGTTCCTGACCCGGATCGGCTTCGGCTCCACGGCCGTCATCACCGGTGACATCACCCAGGTCGACTTGCCGAAAGGCACCAAGTCCGGGCTGCACCATGTGATTGAAGTGCTCAAAGACGTGCCGGGTATCAGCTTCACCCATTTCATGCCCAAGGACGTTGTGCGCCATCCATTGGTGCAACGCATCGTCGAAGCCTACGAGCGCTTCGAGAATCGCGCGGCAGACGAAACACCAAAGGACAGTCGCCGCGATGCTTGAGCTTGATCTGCAACTGGCTACCCAAGCGCCGTCCCCCAGCGAAGCCGAGTTCCGCCAATGGTGCGAACTGGCCCTGCGCCAGCGCACCGCCGACTCTGAAATGACCATCCGCCTGGTCGATGACGAAGAGGCCCGCGAGCTGAACCACACCTGGCGGCAGAAGGATTACGCCACCAACGTCCTGTCGTTTCCTGCGGATGTACCCGACGAGTTTCTCGACATCCCTCTGCTGGGCGATCTGGTGATCTGCGTGGCCGTGGTCGAGCGCGAAGCCGCCGAGCAAGGCAAGGAACTAAAGGCCCATTGGGCGCATCTGGTGATTCACGGCTGCTTGCATCTGTTGGGTTACGACCATATAGATGACGAGGAAGCCGAAGAAATGGAAGCACTGGAACGAACGTTGCTTGCCGAGTTGGGCTATCCCGACCCTTATGCGGACGACGAAACAGACACAACCCCTACCGTTACAACAAAGGATTCAGAGTAATCGCTATGAGCGAAGATCGATCGAGCAACGGGCAAAAGTCTTGGCTGGGTAAGCTCACCCAGGCTTTTGCCCACGAGCCGAAGAACCGCCAGGAGCTGCTGGAGCTGCTGCGCGACGCACACCAGAACAAACTGTTGGACAGCGAAGCGCTGGCCATCGTCGAAGGCGCCATCCAGGTCGCTGACCTGCAAGTACGGGACATCATGGTCCCGCGCTCGCAGATGATCAGCATCAAGGCGACCCAGACACCTCGCGAGTTCCTGCCCGCCGTGGTCGACTCGGCCCACTCCCGTTACCCGGTCATCGGCGAAAGCCACGATGACGTGATGGGCGTGTTGCTGGCCAAGGACTTGCTGCCATTGATCCTCAAGGAGAATGGCGACAGCTTCAACATCAAGGATCTGCTGCGCCCGGCCACCTTCGTGCCCGAGTCCAAGCGTCTGAATGTGCTGCTGCGCGAATTCCGCGCCAACCACAACCACATGGCCATCGTCATTGACGAATACGGCGGCGTGGCAGGCCTGGTGACCATCGAAGACGTGCTGGAACAAATCGTCGGCGACATCGAAGACGAGCACGACGTCGAAGAAGACAGCTACATCAAGCCGCTGCCCAGCGGTGACTTCCTGATCAAGGCCCTGACGCCGATCGAGAACTTCAACGAGTTCTTCGACAGCGAATTCTCCAACGACGAGTTCGACACCGTTGGCGGCCTGGTGATGAGTGCGTTCGGGCACTTGCCAAAACGCAACGAAATCACTGAAATCGGCCCTTATCGCTTCCGCATCCTGAACGCCGACAGCCGTCGGATTCACTTGCTGCGCCTGACCCCTATCGCCCGATAAATCCAAGGATTGAAATGCATCGTATGACCCGCCCCGGCTGGCCCGGTAACCTGCTGGCCGTGGCGGCCGGTGCACTCACCACCCTGGCCCTGGCGCCGTTCGATATCTGGCCGTTGGCGTTGCTGGCGGTAGGGTTCTTCTATGCCGGTTTGCGCGAACTGAGCCCCCGTCAGGCCCTGGGCCGTGGCTGGTGTTTCGGTTTTGGCCTGTTTGGCGCCGGTACCAGCTGGATCTATTACAGCATTCACCACTTCGGCGGCGCGTCAGTGCTGCTGGCCGGCTTCCTGATGCTGATCTTCACGGCCGCGATTGCCTGGTTCTTCGCCCTGCCCGCCTGGATCTGGGCGCGCTGGCTGCGTCGCAACGAAGCGCCGCTGGCGGATGCCTTGGCGTTTGCCGCGCTGTGGGTTGGCCAGGAAGCTTTTCGTGGCTGGTTTCTCACCGGTTTTCCGTGGCTCTACTCCGGTTACAGCCAGCTCGACGGCCCGTTGGCCGGGCTCGCGCCCGTCGGCGGAATGTGGCTGATTTCCTTCACGCTGGCCCTGACGGCGGCACTGATCTACAACGCCATGCGTCTGGTACGCACAGGCCGTAAAGGCTTTATCGCCGCCGGTGTATTGCTGTTGGTCGGCCCCTGGGTGGCCGGCATGGCGCTGAAGGAACACGCCTGGACCAGCCCGGCGGGCCCGGCGCTGAGCGTTGCCGCCCTTCAGGGCAATATCGAACAAAGCATGAAGTGGGACCCGGCGCAGCTCAACGCGCAGCTGGCGCTGTACCGCGACATGAGTTTCAGCTCCAAACGGGTCGACCTGCTGATCTGGCCGGAAACGGCCGTTCCGGTGCTCAAGGAGTCCGCCGAGGGCTACCTGAATATGATGGGGAATTTCGCCGCCGAGCGTAAATCTGCGCTGATTACCGGCGTACCGATCCGCCAGGAAGTCCGACACGAGAAGCGCTTCTTCAACGGCATCACCGTCCTCGGTGAAGGCGACGGCACTTATCTCAAGCAGAAGCTGGTGCCGTTTGGCGAATACGTTCCGTTGCAGGAAGTGCTGCGTGGGCTGATCGCGTTCTTCGACCTGCCGATGTCCGACTTTGCCCGTGGCCCGGCTGACCAGGCGATGCTGCAAGCCAAGGGCTATCAGATTGCGCCGTTCATCTGCTACGAAGTGGTTTACCCGGAATTCGCCGCCAGCCTGGCGGCCCGCAGTGATTTGCTGCTGACCATCAGCAACGACACCTGGTTCGGCACCTCCATCGGTCCGCTGCAACATTTGCAAATGGCGCAGATGCGCGCGCTGGAGGCGGGCCGCTGGATGATCCGCGCCACCAACAACGGCGTGACCGGCCTGATCAACCCGTTCGGGCAGATCACGGCGCAGATCCCGCAGTTCGAACGCGGCATCCTGTACGGCGAAGTCGTGCCAATGCACAACCTGACGCCTTACCTGCAATGGCGCTCGTGGCCGCTGATCATCGTTTGCGTGTTGTTGTTTGGTTGGGCGCTGGTGGCGAACCGGATGGCCAAGACCGTTTGACTGTGGCGAGGGAGCTTGCTCCCGCTCGGCTGCGCAGCAGCCGCAATACCGGTTAATGCGCTTTGTCAGCCAGAAATGGATTAGCCGGACTCAGGGCTGCTTCGCAGCCCGGCGGGAGTAAGCTCCCTCGCCACAGGTCATCGGTAAAACATTGAGTACCCGATCTGCCCCACCGCCTCATTAAACAACTGCCCGCTCTGCCAGATCGATTTGAACTCCGGCATCCAGCCACCCAGCGGCCGGGCATTGTCCGCGCCTAAAAACCCCACCGGCGCTGGCACCACTTCAAATCCCGCCTGCTGAAAGCTCCAGACCGATCGCGGCATGTGCCAGGCCTGTGTGACTACCACTACCCGCTTGATGCCCTGCGGCAAAAGCACCTCAGCGCTGAACTGCGCGTTCTCCCACGTCGTGCGGCTACGCCCTTCCTGCCAGCGCACGGTCACGCCGAAATCATCGAGCAACGAATCCGCCATCAACTTCGCTTCAGTGGGCGGCGTACCGTAATGCAGGCCGCCGCTGGTGAGAATGGGCAACCCGGAAGCCTTGGCCAGGCGTGCCGTATACCGTTCGCGCTCCAGACCTACGCCCGTCGGCTGATCAGCCCCCCAGGCAATATCGCCCCGCTCACGCCCCGAACCCAACACCACAATCGCATCCGCACGCTGACTCAGGGTGGCCCATTCCTCGCGCGCCAGTGGCGGTTCACTTTCCAGGGCCTTGGCGCCCCACTGCACCACCACCGGCAAACTCATTAACAGGAAGCCGCCGAACCCCAAGGCAAAGCACACACCCGCAAGCCGCGGTCTTGAGCGGCGCAACCACCACGCAAGTATCAGCAATAGCAAAAGAATGCCGGGCGGCAACAGAAGTTGTTTCACGAAATAACGAAAAGGCATCGAGCATCTCCATAAGATGCCCGAAGCCTAAGTGGGTTGACGCAATGCGACAACAAATGCGGAAGGACTATGCTCTAAAAAACCATGGGTCATGGCGTGCAGTCATTATTTGAATTGCAGAGACCGGACCTTTTCCGTGCCCCTGCCAGGTGCCTTGTCCTTGAGCCAGATGATCTTGGCCGAACGTGGTGCGTCGAGTTGCTTCACTGCTGCAGACAAGCATCCGTGCGTCTCACGTTCACTGCGATCCAGATAGGCTTTGACCAGTGCAAACTCTGCGGGGCTCAACCCACGCAGTTCCAGCTCCAGGGGACGCTCATCGCGTAGCCGGTCAGCGGTTTTTGCAGCGTCCAGAGCCATCCCAAGACGATCGATCAGTCTTTCGTACAGCTGCGGTTTCGTGACTTTTTGCTGTGACTCAACCATCCCTCACCTCATTGAAGATAAGACTCGCTCCCCATTTAGAGCTTAGCTTCCATGAACAAACCGGCTGGATGCCGCGACCAACGGCCCTCGCGGCGGTTTTCGCAAGACGCGCGGCAGCAATCAGGGTTTCCCTCGGTAGAGTGCGGTCATGTATGCTACGGCGCTTCCTGTAACTCCACTTCCAGCTCGTTCGGGCACCGAAACGCCGATTTGGCGTCATCACCGTCCAGCGTTGCATTGAAGAGGATTAGGCCACCCCTATTCAGTTCAAAAGTAGCCATGCACGAACAATATCAGCCCCGTGAAATCGAAGCCGCCGCCCAGTCGTTCTGGGACGAGCAAAAGTCCTTTGAAGTCAGTGAACAGCCAGGCAAGGAGACGTTCTACTGCCTGTCGATGTTCCCTTACCCCAGCGGCAAGCTACACATGGGGCACGTGCGCAACTACACCATCGGCGACGTGATCTCCCGCTACCAGCGCATGCAAGGCAAGAACGTCCTGCAACCCATGGGTTGGGACGCCTTCGGCATGCCGGCGGAAAACGCCGCGATGAAGAACAACGTAGCGCCCGCCAAGTGGACCTACGAAAACATCGCCTACATGAAAAACCAGCTGCGCAGCCTGGGCCTGGCGGTGGACTGGTCCCGCGAGGTGACCACCTGCAAGCCCGATTACTACCGCTGGGAACAATGGCTGTTCACTCGCCTGTTCGAAAAAGGCGTGATCTACAAAAAAAGCGGCACCGTGAACTGGGACCCGGTCGACCAGACCGTCCTGGCCAACGAACAGGTGATCGACGGTCGCGGCTGGCGTTCCGGCGCGCTGATCGAAAAGCGCGAAATCCCGATGTACTACTTCAAGATCACCGCCTACGCGGATGAGCTGCTGGAGAGCCTCGACGAACTGACTGGCTGGCCTGAACAGGTCAAGACCATGCAGCGCAACTGGATCGGCAAATCCCGCGGCATGGAAGTGCAGTTCCCGTACAACGTCGATTCCATCGGCGAAACCGGCGCACTGAAAGTCTTCACCACCCGTCCGGACACCTTGATGGGCGCCACCTACGTTGCCGTGGCCGCTGAACACCCTTTGGCCACCCTGGCCGCGCAGAACAACCCCGAGCTGCAAGCGTTCATCGCCGAATGCAAGGGCGGCAGCGTTGCCGAAGCCGACGTCGCCACCCAAGAGAAAAAAGGCCTGCCGACCTCGCTGTTCGTCGAGCACCCGCTGACCGGTGAGAAACTCCCGGTGTGGGTCGCCAACTACGTGCTGATGCATTACGGCGATGGCGCGGTGATGGCTGTTCCGGCTCACGACGAACGTGATTTCGAGTTCGCCACCAAGTACGACCTGCCGATCAAGTCCGTGGTGCGCACCAGCTCCGGTGACACCAACCCGGCTCCGTGGCAGGACGCTTACGGCGAGCACGGCACGCTGATCAACTCCGGTGAGTTCGACGGTCTGGATTTCCCAGGCGCGTTCGACGCCATTGAAGTCGCGCTGATCAAGAAAAACCTCGGTGCCTCGCGCACCCAGTTCCGCCTGCGCGACTGGGGCATCAGCCGTCAGCGCTACTGGGGCTGCCCGATCCCGATCATTCACTGCAACACCTGCGGTGACGTGCCGGTCCCGGAAGATCAATTGCCAGTCGTGCTGCCGGAAGATGTCGTGCCGGACGGCGCGGGGTCGCCTCTGGCGCGCATGCCTGAGTTCTACGAGTGCGCTTGCCCGAAATGCGGCGCACCGGCCAAGCGTGAAACCGACACCATGGACACCTTCGTCGAGTCCTCGTGGTACTACGCCCGATACGCCTCGCCGCACTATGAAGACGGTCTGGTGGAAAAATCGGCGGCCGATCACTGGCTGCCGGTGGATCAATACATCGGCGGTATCGAACACGCGATTCTGCACCTGCTCTACGCGCGTTTCTTCCACAAGCTGATGCGCGACGAAGGACTGGTGAGCTCCAACGAGCCCTTCAAGAACCTGCTGACCCAGGGCATGGTGATCGCCGAGACTTACTATCGTCGCGAAGCCAACGGTGCTTACACCTGGTTCAACCCGGCAGACGTCGAACTCGAACGCGACAGCAAGGCCAAGGTCATCAGCGCCAAACTGATCGCAGACGGCCTGCCGGTGGAAATCGGCGGTACCGAGAAGATGGCCAAGTCGAAGAACAACGGCGTCGACCCACAGTCGATGATCGACCAGTTCGGCGCCGACACCTGCCGCCTGTTCATGATGTTCGCCTCGCCTCCTGACATGAGCGCGGAATGGTCCGACTCTGGCGTCGAGGGTTCGCACCGTTTCCTCAAGCGCGTCTGGCGCCTGGCTCAAGCCCACGTCACTCAGGGCCTGCCGGGCAAACTGGATGTCGCCAGCCTGAACGACGAGCAAAAAGCCATTCGCCGTTCGATCCACCTGGCCATCAAGCAGGCCAGCCACGACGTCGGCCAGAACCACAAATTCAACACCGCCATCGCCCAGGTGATGACGCTGATGAACGTGCTGGAAAAAGCCGCGCAAGCCACCGAACAGGATCGCGCACTGGTTCACGACGGCCTGGAAGCCGTGACGTTGCTGCTGGCTCCGATCACCCCGCACATCAGCCACGAGCTGTGGCATCAATTGGGTCACGCTGACCCGGTGATCGACGCCGGCTGGCCGGTGGTGGACGACACCGCGCTGGTGCAGGACAGCCTGACGCTGGTCATCCAGGTCAACGGCAAGCTGCGCGGCCAGATCGAAATGCCGGCCACCGCGACTCGCGAAGAAGTCGAAGCCACTGCCCGGGTCAACGAGAACGTGCTGCGCTTCGTCGACGGCCTGACTATTCGTAAAGTGATCGTAGTGCCTGGGAAACTGGTCAATATCGTCGCCAGCTAAAATTGGATCAGGCGCCAGGTGAGCCTGGCGCCGAGTAAAACCTTTCGGGCCACACGGTCGGCCCACATGGTTTCAAGGGGAGCAACAAGATGATCAAACGCAATTTGCTGGTGATGGGCCTCGCAGTCCTGTTGAGCGCCTGCGGTTTCCAACTGCGCGGCACCGGCACCAATGAACTGGCGATCAAGGAGCTCGATCTGAGCGCCCGCAACGCCTACGGCGAAACCGTGACGCAACTGCGTCAGGTACTGGAAAGCAGCGGCGTCAAGGTTTACACCGGAGCACCGTACAAGCTTGTGTTAACGGATGAGCAGGAAAGCCAGCGCATCCTCAGCTACGCCGGTGCCGGCCGCACAGGCGAGTATCAGGTGACCACCGTGTTGAACTATGACGTCCGTGGTGCACAAAACCTGCCACTGCTGAGCGACAAGCTCGAAGTGCAGAAGATCTTTATCCACGACGGCAACAACCTGGTGGGTTCCGACCAGGAAGCGAGTACCGCTCGCACAGAAACCCGTCGCGAGTTGGTTCAACGCATGATGCTGCGCCTGTCGCAGCTCACGCCGACTCAGTTGGACCAATTGCAACAGACCGCCGACGCCAAGGCCAAAGCCGAAGCCCAGGCACTGGACGCGGCGCAGAAAGCTGAAGCGGAAACTCCGCGTCAGTCGCCTATCGAAATCCCGCAGCAATAAGACTTACGGGGCGCTCAGGCGCCCCGTTCGCCCTCTCTTATGAAACTCGCCCCCGCTCAACTCGCCAAGCACCTGCAAGGTGCCCTCGCGCCGGTCTACATCATCAGCGGCGATGACCCGTTGCTGTGTCAGGAGGCCGCCGACTCCATTCGTGCCGCCGCTCGCCAACAGGGCTTCGACGAACGCCAGGTCTTCGCCGCCGACGCCAGTTTCGACTGGGGAACGTTGCTGCAAGCTGGCGCAAGCATGTCGCTGTTCGCCGAAAAGCGCCTGCTGGAATTGCGTTTGCCATCCGGTAAACCCGGCGACAAAGGTGCTGCTGCATTCATCGAGTACTGCTCGCGCCCGGCCGAAGACACGGTGCTGCTGATCAGCCTGCCCAAGCTCGATGGCAGTGCGCAGAAGACCAAGTGGGGCAAGGCGCTGGTCGAAGGTCAGCAGACGCAGTTTGTGCAGATCTGGCCGGTGGATGCCAACCAGTTGCCGAGCTGGATTCGTCAACGGCTATCCCAGGCCGGTCTTTCCGCCAGCCAGGACGCCGTGGAACTGATTGCCGCGCGGGTCGAGGGCAACCTGCTGGCCGCCGCCCAGGAAATCGAAAAACTCAAGCTGATGGCCGAAGGTGGCCAGATCACCGTTGAAACCGTGCAAGCGGCGGTTGCCGACAGTGCGCGCTTCGATGTGTTTGGCCTGACCGACGCGATTCTCAACGGCGAAGCCGCCCATGCCCTACGCATCCTCGAAGGGCTGCGCGGTGAAGGCGTCGAACCGCCCGTGATTCTCTGGGCGCTGGCCCGGGAACTGCGCCTGCTGGCCAACCTTTCGCTGCAATACAGCCAGGGTGTGCCGCTGGACAAAGCCTTCAGCCAGGCTCGACCGCCGGTCTGGGACAAGCGCAAACCGCTGATGAGCAAAGCCCTGCAACGCTATCCGGCGCAACGCTGGGCGCAGTTGTTGCTGGAAGCTCAGCGCATTGATGCGCAGATCAAGGGCCAGGCTGCCGGGTCGCCGTGGATGAGTTTGAGTCGGCTGTCGTTGTTGATGGCGGGCCAGAGATTGTCGCTACCTGCC
>NZ_LT607563.1:0-26652 GCF_900095275.1 Pseudomonas sp. UMAB-40 | reverse complement strand
TCAAGACCAAGAAGACGGAAAGGTCCTACACAATGTGGGGACTAGACAGAACCCCAACTTCAGCAGATTATTTCCCCCGCAAAACCCACTCATCCGAGAGATCCGATCATGAGCAAAAAGCCATCCAAAAATGGCCCCAACAAGGCCAAATCCATCATCGCCCAGCCACTGTTCCGCAGCCGTCAGGAACGAGCCGGCAAGGGCAAAGGCAGCTACCGCCGCGAAGCCTTCCAGTCTAATAGCTGGGAGGCTTCTTACTTTCTGGCGGCCTGAAAGGCAAGCAATCGCTCAACATGTTAAGGTCTGCACCTGATTCGTACTCCCTGGACCTGTGCATGCCCCTTTGTCTTTCCCGTCGTTGGCCGCTGCGCCAACTGATCGCTGCCTCCAGCCTCATTTTGCTTGTCGCCTGCGCGGAAAAACCAACCGCCGCCGACGCCCAGCCGCTTCAGACCCTTCCCGTCTCGACAGCCCCTGCGGTCATTCCGCCCGTGGTGCCGACCGGTGAAAACCTCGACATCCAGCCCACCCAGACCTTCGCCGAATGGCAGGCGGGTTTCCGCAAAGACGCGCTGGCCGCCGGCATCCGCGCCGATCTGTTTGACCGCGCCTTCGCCAATGTAAGCCTCGACACCAGCGTGATCCGTGCCGATCGCAGCCAACCCGAATTCTCCCGCCCGGTGTGGGAATACCTCGACGGCGCCCTGTCGCCGCTGCGGGTACGCAAAGGCCAGGCGCTGGTCGGCCAATACGCCGACATCCTGCAAAGCATCGAGCAGCGCTACGGCGTTGACCGCCAGGCCTTGGTGTCGGTGTGGGGCATGGAGAGTAATTTCGGGCAGTTCCAGGGCAACAAGTCAGTGATCAACTCCCTGGCGACCCTGGCCTACGAAGGCCGGCGTCCGGGCTTTGCTCATGCGCAACTGATCGCCGCCCTGCAAATCCTGCAACAAGGCGATATCGAACCGGAGAAAATGCTCGGTTCCTGGGCCGGTGCCATGGGTCAGACCCAGTTCATCCCGACCACCTACAACACCCATGCCGTGGACTTCGATGGCGATGGCCGCCGCGATATCTGGGGCAGCCCGGCCGATGCGTTGGCCTCGACGGCGCACTATCTGCAAAGCTCCGGCTGGCAGAAAGGCCAGCCGTGGGGCTTTGAAGTGCAGTTGCCAGGTAGTTTCAACTACGTCCTGGCCGACGGCACGATTCGCAAGAGCGTCGCCGAATGGCAACAGTTGGGTGTCTCGATGCCTAATGGCGCCCAGGTTCCGGCAGGTTCCGAACACCTGTCCGCCGCCCTGCTGCTGCCGGCCGGTTACCGTGGCCCGGCATTCCTGGTGCTCGACAACTTCCGCGCAATCCTCAAGTACAACAACTCGTCGTCTTATGCATTGGCGGTGAGCCTGTTGTCCGAGCGCTTCAGTGGTGGGGGCCTGATCAATGGCACCTGGCCAAAAGATGACTTGCCGTTGAGCCGCACTGAGCGAATCGAACTGCAAAGCCTGCTGAGTGCGCAGAATTACGATGCGGGCACTGCCGACGGCATCATCGGCGCGAACACTCGCAAGGCGATCCGCAGTGCACAGCAGTCGTTTGGTTGGCCGGCGGACGGGTATCCGACGCACAAGTTGCTTGAAGGCCTGCGTAATCGCTAAAAGCATCGCGGGCAAGCCACGCTCCCACATTGGATTTGTGAGCGACACAAAACCTGTGGGAGCGGGCTTGCCCGCGAAGACTGACTAACAGGCGACGAATGACTACCGCTTGATTACAACATCCTGCTCCAACACCAATTCCTTCTTCCCCGCATCCAGCCGAACCAGCGCGCCCATCGGCAACGTCAGGTTCGGATCGCAATGCCCGCTGCGCCACCCGGCCAACACCGGTATTCGCAACGGCTCGAACGTCTGCTTGAGCAACCGCTCCAGCGCCACAACATCAACCCCCGCCACATCGCCCACCAGCACCCCGCGCAACTTGCCCAGTGTGCCGGCCAGGCGCAGATGAGTCAGCAAGCGGTCGATGCGATACAGCGGTTCGTTGATGTCCTCAATGAAAAGAATGACGCCTTCAGCCTCCATCTCAAATGGCGTGCCCATGGTCGCGGCAATCATGGATAGATTGCCCCCCAGCAAACGCCCGTGGGCGATGCCTGGCTCGATCGTGGTCAGCGGCCAGGCCACCGGGTGCGAAAGCACACTGCCCGCCTTCACCTGTCCTCTGAGCATGTTGAAAAACGAAGACTCGGTCGGCTTTTGCTTCTCACCCAGCAAATCGGCATTGAGCAGCGGGCCATGAAAGGTCACAAAACCGGCGTAACGGCTGATCGCCACGTGCAGCGCAGTGATGTCGCTGTAGCCGATAAACGGCTTGGCGTTGTTTTGCAGCAATTCGAAATCGATGCGATCGAGTAGACGCGGCGTACCGTAACCGCCCCGCAGGCAAATGATCGCATCGACTTCCGTGTCGGCGAACGCGGCGTGCAAGTCATTGAGCCGCACATCGTCGCTGCCGGCCAAATAGCCATCCTGTTCGTACACCCCGGGAAATACCCGCAGCGCATAACCGCGAGCGCGCATCCAGGCAACGGCTTTATCGGTGTCCAGCCCGGCGGGACCGGCGGGCGCGATGACACCGATCAGCCCTTCCGAGGGCAAGGCCGGAACGGCTGAGTGAGGAAACAGCGTGTGGGTCGGTCGAACGGTCATCCATGAATCTCCCTGCGCGAAAAGCTTCAGCACACAGTAGTCAGGAACGGGGACAAACAGAAGAGGATCAATCGCCCCGCAGGTTGCAGGAAAAGACGGTAGCGGCCGTAGGCACGGCCAACAAAGACGCCCGCAAGGCTGAAAAGCCTTACGGGCGTTTTATTACAGAGACGACATCAATTCAGCTTTAACCAGCTTCGCCTGCTCGTCGGCGTGATACGAGGAACGTACCAGCGGGCCGGAAGCGACGTTCTTGAAGCCCATCTTGTAACCTTCCTCGGCAAACCAGGCGAACACGTCCGGGTGCACGAAGCGCTGGACCGGCAAGTGGCTGCGGGACGGTTGCAGGTATTGGCCCAGGGTCAGCATGTCGATGTCGTGTTCGCGCATGCGCTTCATGACTTCGATGACTTCTTCGTCGGTTTCGCCCAGACCCAGCATCAGGCCGGACTTGGTCGGAATGTGCGGCATCATCTGCTTGAAGCGTTGCAGCAGGGTGAGCGACCACTGGTAATCCGACCCCGGACGCGCAGCCTTGTAAAGGCGCGGCACGGTTTCCAGGTTGTGGTTGAACACATCCGGCGGCTCGGCGGCGGTGATTTCCAGCGCCACGTCCATACGGCCACGGTAGTCCGGGACCAGGGTTTCGAGCTGCACGTTCGGCGACAGCTTGCGGATCTCGCGGATGCAGTCGGCAAAGTGCTGGGCACCGCCGTCACGCAAGTCATCGCGGTCGACCGAGGTGATTACCACGTACTTGAGTTTCAGGTCAGCGATGGCGATGGCCAGGCTTTCAGGCTCGTTGGTGTCCAGAGGCTTCGGACGACCGTGGCCAACGTCGCAGAACGGGCAGCGGCGGGTGCAGATGTCACCCATGATCATGAACGTGGCGGTGCCGCCGGAGAAGCACTCGCCGAGGTTCGGGCAGGACGCTTCTTCGCACACGCTGTGCAGCTTGTGTTTGCGCAGCAGGGCCTTGATGCGGTCGACTTCCGGCGAAACCGGGATGCGCACGCGGATCCAGTCAGGTTTTTTCGGCAGTTCGGTGGTCGGAATGATCTTTACCGGGATACGTGCAACCTTCTCGGCGCCGCGCAGCTTGACGCCGGCTTCAACCTTGGCACGCGGGGCCGGACGCTCGGTAACATCCAGCGTCGGGATCATGGTTTGCACTGCATCAGTAGTCATATCAGTCGATTCCGCCCGTTAGGGTCGTCTGCTCAGCATAGTCGAGGTGTTTGACGAGCTGCGCGCGCAGCCGGGCACTTACCTCGGCAAATTCAATCGATCCTGCGTGATCGCGGAGCTGGGTCATCGCCAGCCCGGCGTAACCGCAGGGATTAATCCGTCGAAACGGTTCCAGGTTCATGTCCACGTTCAGGGCCAGGCCATGAAAGGAACAACCGTGGCGGATCCGCAGACCCAGGGACGCGATTTTCGCCCCGTTGACATAGACACCTGGCGCATCAGGCTTGGCCGCTGCGGTCACGCCATAGCTGGCCAGCAACTCGATCAGGCAGTGTTCCATGCGGGTGACCAGGTCACGCACGCCGAAACCCAGTTTGCGTACGTCGAGCAACAGATAGGCCACCAACTGGCCCGGCCCATGGTAAGTCACCTGGCCACCGCGATCGACCTGCACCACCGGGATATCCCCCGGCAGCAGCAAGTGCTCGGCCTTGCCGGCCTGCCCCTGGGTGAACACCGGCGGATGCTCGACCAGCCAGATCTCGTCCGCGGCATTGCTGCCGCGTTCGTTGGTGAAGCGTTGCATGGCATGCCAGACCGGCTCGTAAGCCATCTGGCCGAGCTCGCGAAAGCCCAGCGTGCCAGACATCACAGCACCATGTGCACGAAACCGGTAGCCCGCAGTTCGCTGTTGATGTCGTACAGCTGGTCTTGACCGGTGGCGATGATGTGCAACTGGATGGTGGTGTACTTGCCGTTGCTGCTCTGGCGTTCGTCCACCTTTTCATCGTTGATCGTTGCGTGTTTCTTAACGATATCGATGATCTTTTGCTTGATGTCCACAATGGTGTCGCCGATCACTTTGATCGGGTAATCATTGGCGGGGAATTCGATCTTTGGCGCCTTTACTTCGGATTCTGTCATGGCGTAACGGCCTCGTAAGCCGTGGCAACGGACATGGCCCCGCTCCGGATTGGAACGGGGCCATGCAAGTCCACACTAATTCAGTTGAACAAGCCGTAGAAGAATAGACGGATGCTATCCCACATGCGGCGGAAGATACCACCCTCCTCGACAGCGTCCAGGGCGATCAGGTCGGCGCTGTGCACCACTTTGTCGTCCAGTTTCACTTCGACTTTACCGATTACGTCGCCCTTGGCGATTGGCGCAACCAGTTGCGGGTTCATGGTCATGCTGGCGGCGAGCTTTTTCAGCTGGCCTTTTGGCAAGGTCATGGTCAGGTCTTCAGCCAGGCCGGCCTTGACTTGATTGGTGCTGCCTTTCCAGACCGGTGCCTGAGCCAGCTCGGCGCCTTTCTGATAGAAGGTCTGGGTTTCGAAGAAGCGGAAACCGTAGGTCAGCAGCTTCTGGGTTTCAGACGCACGGGCCACTTCGCTGTTGGTGCCGAACACCACGGCGATCAGGCGCATGCCATCACGTACAGCCGAAGACACCATGCAGTAGCCGGCTTCGTCGGTGTGACCGGTTTTCAGACCGTCGACGGTCTTGTCGCGCCACAGCAGCAGGTTGCGGTTAGGCTGCTTGATGCCGTTCCAGAAGAACTCTTTCTGCGAGTAGATCGCATAGTGAGCCGGGTCCTCGTGGATGATTGCGCGAGCCAGCACGGCCATGTCGTGAGCCGACGAGTAGTGCTCAGGGTTCGGCAGACCGGTCGGGTTCATGAAGTGGCTGTTGGTCATGCCCAGATCGGCCACGGTTTTGTTCATCATGTCGGCGAAGGCGTCTTCGCTGCCGGCGATGTGCTCAGAAAGCGCAACACTGGCGTCGTTACCCGACTGAATGATGATGCCGTGCAGCAGGTCGCTCACGGTGACTTGCGAGCCGACCTTGATGAACATCCGCGAACCGCCGGTACGCCAGGCGTTTTCGCTGACGGTCACCGGATCGTTTTCACCGATCTGGCCACGACGGATTTCCAGGGTCGCGATGTACGCGGTCATCAGCTTGGTCAGGCTGGCCGGCGGCAGACGCTGGTCACCGTTGTTCTCGACCAGCACGTTGCCGCTGCTGGCGTCCATGAGCACGTAGGATTTAGCGGCCAGTTGTGGTGGCGACGGCATCATCTCGACCGCGAAAGCGGCAGGCGAGAGGAGCAGCGGGACTAGCAGACACAGGCGTTTGGCAAAGGTGGTGATGTTCATCCGTCTCTCGAAATCGCTAATGGAAACTGCCCGAAGGCAAAACTAATCAGATGACCTTCTAACGGGCCATCGCGTGTTCAGTTGCTCACTCAGAACCCTTGCCGGGCTTTTGTTCTTCAACGAGCCAACAACCAGGTCCACCCCCCAAACCGCAAGCGAACCGTCAATCAAGTACTACGTATTACTCGGCGGTGACCACGCTCGGCGAACCGAGATTGGCCAGGCGCACGCTGTTCTGCACTTGCTGGATTTCACCCGGCGAACCGATCGGCCCCAGGCGCACCCGATGCAGCGTCTGTTGATTGCGCACGATCGAGCTGATGAACACCGGAGCGCTCACCATCCCGCTGAGCTTCGATCTCAGGAGTTCTGCAGCGTCCGGGTTGGCGAACGCGCCCACCTGCAGATACTGGCCAGAGGCTGGTACAGAAGCGTTTTTTTTTGCATCAATCTGCACGGGCACCACGGCCGCCGCGTGTTGCTGCGGCGGTGGCGTCCATTGCTCGACGGTGCCCGCCGAAGCGGTAATCGTCGGCGCGGCATTTTGCGCTACTTGCGGCTCGTTGAGCATCAAAGGCGCCGGACGGCCCTTTTGTGCCCACCACTGTTGCGGATCGATGCCTTCGACCTTGACCCGTGCGGTGCCGGTTTCGGCGTAACCGAGTTTTTTCGCGGCGGCGTAGGACAAATCGATGATGCGGTCCGAGTAGAACGGGCCGCGATCGTTGACCCGCAGGATCACGCTCTTGTTGTTGTCCAGGTTGGTCACCCGAACGTAACTTGGCAGTGGCAATGTCTTGTGGGCGGCACTCATGCCGTACAGGTCGTACACCTCGCCATTGGCGGTGTTCTGACCGTGGAATTTGGTGCCGTACCAGGACGCTGTGCCCGAGGCGACGTAGGTCTTGGATTCTTGCAGCGGGAAGTAAGTCTTGCCCAACACAGTGTACGGGTTGGCTTTATAAGGACCGGAGTGCAGGGTCGGCGTGGCATCCGGGATGCGCGATACGTCGACGTCCCACCATGGCGCGCCGTCTTTGTGCGCGCGGTTGATGTCCAGGCCCGGCGTTGCGCGCACGGCCGTTGAAGACTTTTGCGTCGGCGCGCGGCTGGTCGAACAACTGGCGACCAGCACCGCCAACGCGGCGAATGCCATCAGCTTCAGGGGTTTATTCATAGGCAATGCCCGCATTACTTGACGCCCCGTGCTTGGACCAGCTGTTCAGACAGTTGATGTACCGCCATGGCGTACATCACGCTGCGGTTATAACGCGTGATTGCGTAAAAATTCTTCAGGCCCATCCAGTATTCGGGGCCATTGTCACCTTCCAGGCGGAAAGCCGTGACCGGCATATCATCGCGCAGCGCATCATGACTCGACCAGCCCAAGGCTCGCAACTCCCCGACCGTTTTAGTCGGCTCGATGCCCGTCGTCAAACCTTCATCCACTTGCTCGCCACGCACATCGGCGCGGCTGACCACCGGTTCGCCGGCAACCCAGCCGTGACGCTTGAAATAACTGGCGACGCTGCCGATGGCATCGTCCGGGTTGGTCCAGATATTAATGTGGCCGTCACCGTCGAAGTCCACCGCATAGGCGCGAAAGCTGCTCGGCATAAACTGCGGCAAACCCATGGCGCCGGCGTAAGAGCCTTTGAGGGTCAGCGGATCGACCTGCTCCTCACGGGCCAGCAATAGGAATTCACGCAACTCCTTGCGGAAGAATTCGGCACGGGGAGGATAGTCGAAACCCAGGGTGGATAATGCGTCGATCACCCGGAAATTACCGGTATTGCGGCCGAAAAAGGTCTCAACCCCGATGATCGAGACGATGACCTGAGCCGGCACGCCATATTCCTGCTCGGCACGGGCCAGTACCGCCTCGTGTTGACGCCAGAAGTCCACACCACGGGCGATGCGCGCGTCGGTGATGAACATCGGGCGATATTCGTTCCACTGCTTGACCCGTTCGGCAGGCTTCGAGATCGCGTCCAGAATCGACTGCTTGCGCTCGGCTTCGCGGAACACGCCCATCAGCTGTTCACCGGCAAAACCGTAGTCGCGGGTCATTTCACCGACGAATTCGGCCACTTGGGGTGAGCCTTCGTAATCGCCGGCCAACGCATCCTGCGTTGTGCCAAGGATGCTTACCAGGCCGACCCATGGCGCGTATCGAGTCGCCCAGCCACGCATTACTTGCATTGACATCTTCACCTTATTCAAACCTGTGCGATCCACTTACGATGGGTATGGATCGACATCAAAACCCCAAACGCTGACAGCAGCGTCACCAGCGAAGTTCCTCCGTAGCTAATGAACGGCAACGGTACCCCCACGACCGGCAACAGGCCACTGACCATACCGATGTTGACGAAAACGTAAACAAAAAACGTCATGGTCAGGCTGCCCGCGAGCAATTTGCCGAACAATGTCTGGGCCTGGGCGGTAATCACCAGCCCACGGCCGATCAGCAAAAGGTAAATCAGCAGCAGTGCGCAGATGCCAACCAGGCCGAACTCTTCGCCCATGACCGCAATAATGAAGTCGGTGTGGCTTTCCGGCAGGAAGTCCAGGTGCGACTGGGTGCCGAGCAGCCAGCCTTTGCCGAACACGCCGCCGGAACCGATGGCGGCTTTCGACTGAATGATGTTCCAGCCCGTGCCGAGCGGATCGCTTTCCGGATCAAGGAAGGTCAGGATTCGCTGCTTCTGATAGTCGTGCATGATGAAGAACCACATCGCCACGGCCACCGGTACCGCAGCCGCCAGCACACTCATGATCCAGCGCCAGCGCAACCCGCCCATGAACAAGACGAAAGCGCCACCAGCGAGAATCAGCAACGAGGTGCCGAGGTCCGGCTGCCGCACGATCAGGATGAAGGGCAAGCCAATCAGGAACAGACTGACACCCACATGCTTGAGCTGGGGCGGCAACGTGCGCTTGGACAAGTACCAGGCGATGGTCGCCGGCATCAGAATCTTCATGAACTCCGAAGGCTGGAAGCGAATCACCCCCGGGATGTTGATCCAGCGCGTGGCGCCCATGGCGTTGTGACCCATGACGTCCACCACCACCAGCAACAGCACGCCGATCACATAACCGACTGGCACCCAGCGGGCCATGAATCGCGGCTCGAACTGCGCGATGACGATCATCGACACCAGGCCGATGCCGAACGAAGTGGCTTGCTTGGCCAGCAGATCCCAGCTCTTGCCACTGGCCGAATACAGCACGAACAGGCTGCCGGCGGCGAGGGTCAGCAGCAGGATCAGCAACGGGCCGTCGATGTGCATGCGTTGCAACAGCGTCGCACGGCGACGCATCACATCCTCACTGGAGAGGATGCGATCGAAATTACTCTTCACGGGCCGTAGCCTCCGCACTGATAGGGCTGGCGTATTCGGCCTTCAACCGACCGTCCTGATCCAGAAGCCAGGCGTCCATGACTTGACGCACCACGGGCGCGGCGACGCCGGAACCGGACTCGCCGTTCTCGACCATCACCGACACCACGATTTGCGGATTGTCGGCCGGCGCGAAGCCGACGAACAAGGCGTGGTCGCGGTGGCGCTCCTGAACCTTGGAGCGGTCGTACTTCTCGCCCTGCTTGATCGCGACCACCTGAGCCGTACCACTTTTCCCGGCAATGCGGTATTGCGAACCGATCGCCGCTTTGCGCGCCGTACCCCGGGCACCGTGCATCACCTGCTGCATGCCATGGTTGACCTTGGTCCAGTCGGACGGGTCGCGCAGGATGATGTCCGGCATCGGGTTTTCATCCTTGGGCCGCTCGCCTTCGACGGTCTTGGCCAGGTGCGGACGGTTCCAGACACCCTTGTTCGCGACCAGCGCTGTGGCCTGGGCCAGTTGCAATGGCGTTGATTGCATGTAGCCCTGACCAATCCCGAGAATCAGCGTTTCACCGGGGAACCAGGCCTGACGCCGGGTTGCACGCTTCCATTCACGTGTAGGCATCAGCCCCGGCGACTCTTCGAACATGTCCAGCGAAACCTTCTGACCGATTCCGAACTTGCTCATGTACGCCGACAAGCGATCGATTCCCAGCTTGTGGGCCAGGTCGTAGAAGTAGGTGTCGTTGGACCGCATGATCGCCGTGTCGAGGTCCACGTAGCCGTCACCGGTACGGTTCCAGTTACGGTATTTGTGATCGTAGTTGGGCAACTGGTAATAGCCGGGGTCATACACCCGACTCGATGCGGTCACAACGCCAGCATCCAGACCGGCAATTGCCACGGCCGGCTTGATGGTCGAGCCCGGCGGGTACAGGCCCCGCAGCACGCGATTGAACAGTGGCCGGTCGATGGAATCGCGCAACTCGGAATAGGCCTTGAAGCTGATACCGGTGACGAACAGGTTGGGGTCGAAACTCGGCTGACTGACCATGGCCAGTACTTCGCCGGTTTTCGGGTCCAGGGCCACCACGGCGCCACGACGACCGCCGAGTGCTGCCTCGGCCGCTTCCTGCAATTTGATGTCCAGGCTCAGGACGATGTCCTTGCCGGGAATCGGATCCGTGCGCTTGAGCACGCGCAATACGCGGCCGCGAGCGTTGGTTTCGACTTCTTCGTAACCCACCTGACCGTGCAGCTCCGGCTCGTAGAAACGCTCGATGCCGGTTTTGCCGATGTGGTGGGTGCCGCTGTAATTGACCGGATCGAGGGACTTCAGCTCTTTCTCGTTGATCCGCCCCATGTAACCCACCGAGTGCGCGAAGTGTGCGCCCTGCGGGTAATGACGCACCAATTGCGCGACCACTTCCACGCCCGGCAGACGGAACTGATTCACCGCGATCCGGGCGATCTGCTCTTCAGTCAACTCGAACAGGATCGGCACCGGCTCGAACGGTCGACGCCCCTGTCGCATTCGCTTCTCGAAGATCACCCGGTCCTCGGGCGTCAGCTCCAGCACTTCGACGATCACGTCGAGTACCTGCTGCCAGTCACCGGACCGTTCGCGGGTCATGCTCAGGCTGAAACTGGGCCGGTTATCGGCCACCACCACGCCATTGCGATCGAAGATCAGCCCGCGCGTCGGCGGAATCGGCTGCACGTGGACGCGGTTGTTTTCCGACAGCGTCGAGTGGTACTCGTACTGAATCACCTGGAGGAAATACAGCCGCGCGATCAGCACACAGATCAGCAACACCACCGCAATAGCCCCGAACACGACGCGGCCACGCACCAGACGGGCGTCTTTTTCGTGGTCCTTGATGCGGATCGGCTGGGGCATGAGGGCAGAACTACTTGTGGTAAGGGTGGCCGGACAGGACTGTCCAGGCACGGTACAGCTGTTCGCCGATCAGAATCCGCACCAGCGGGTGCGGCAACGTCAACGGCGACAACGACCAGCGCTGATCGGCCCGCGCACAGACTTCCGGCGCCAGCCCTTCGGGGCCGCCGACCATGAAATTCACCGTGCGCGAGTCCAGCCGCCAGCGATCGAGCTCGACCGCCAACTGCTCGGTGCTCCAGGGCTTGCCGTGGACTTCGAGGGTCACAACACGCTCATTCGGCCCGACCTTGGCCAGCATGGCTTCGCCTTCCTGACGGATGAAGCGTGCCACGTCGGCGTTCTTGCCACGGGTGTTGAGCGGTATTTCCACCAGTTCCAGCGCCAGCTCGGATGGAAGACGCTTGGCATATTCATGCCAGCCTTCTTCCACCCACTTGGGCATGCGGGAGCCGACGGCGATCAGTCGCAGTCGCACAGCGGTCCCTTATTGCTGGTCTTTGTTGAGCTTGACGAAATGCTCATGGGTGTTTTCCGGGCTGTGGTGAGCCGCGTTCAGAGCACGGCTCTGCTCTGCACCGGACCACAGACGCTCGAGGTCGTAAAACTGACGAGCCGAGGCGGTCATCATGTGCACGATGACATCATCCATGTCCAGCAACACCCAGTCGCTGTCGCCCTTGCCTTCTTCACCCAGCGGCTTGACGCCCAGGGCTTTGACGGCTTCGCGGACTTTGTCCAGCATGGCGCCGATCTGGCGGTTGGAGGTACCGGTCGCGATGATCATGTAGTCAGTGATGCTCTGCTTTTCACGAACATCGATGACCTGGATGTCCTGGCCCTTCACGTCTTCCAAGGCGGCTACAGCCACCTTGACCAGCTCATCACCTTTCAGTGGCTCGGTGGTGAGAACCGGCTCAGGCAGCGGGGCGCTTTTGAACGTGCCTTTGCGCTTTACTTTAGTTACGTCTTTGTTCGTCATATAAAACTCGTTTTGCTCGTATGTTCGGGCGCTTCAATACACGTCATTACGTGCCTGGAAGCGTGCCCTCTTTTCAGTTCGACGCACGGTAGAGACCGTGCGCATCGATGTAGGCCAGGACCGCGTCGGGCACCAGGAAACGTACCGACTTACCGCTGGCCAGCAGTTGACGGATCTGGGTGGCGGATACCGCGAGCGGCGTCTGCCAGACGAATGCAATCTGTCCGCTCGGCCCTTTGAGGGCCAGCGGGTCGCTCACCGAGCGTGCCGCCAACAGATTGCGCAAGGCATCCGGCGGTTCGCTGTCGGCATCCGGGCGTTGCAGCACCAGGATGTGGCAATGCTGGAGCAACTCTTCCCAGCGGTGCCAAGTGGGCAGGCCGCAAAATGCGTCCCAGCCCAAAAGTAGAAAAACCTGGTCAGAGGCGGCCAGTTCGGCGCGCATCAGTTCCAGGGTGTCGATGGTGTAGGACGGTTTGTCCCGCTGCAATTCGCGGGCGTCCACCACCAGCGGCGCCACACCGGCCACCGCGCACTCGACCATCGCCAGACGGTCCTTTGCCGACACCTGCGGCGTACCGCGATGCGGCGGCCTGGCACTGGGTGTCAGGCGTAACTCATCGAGCGCCAGCGACTCGGCGACTTCCAGCGCACCACGCAAATGGCCGATGTGCACCGGGTCGAACGTCCCGCCCAGCATGCCAATGCGTCTTGGCGCAGGCTCGCTGGCGGTTTGCGGGACTGACGGTTTGAGGTCGCCCAAGTCAGACCGACGCCTGGCCGCGCAACTGGCCATCACCGACCACAATGTACTTCTCGCAGGTCAGACCTTCGAGACCCACCGGGCCGCGGGCGTGCAGCTTATCAGTAGAAATGCCAATCTCGGCACCCAATCCGTATTCGAAGCCATCGGCGAAGCAGGTCGGCGTGTTGATCATCACCGACGACGAATCGACTTCCGCCACAAAACGCCGGGTGTCGGCGAAGTTTTCGCTGACGATCGAGTCAGTGTGATGCGAGCCGTGCTTATTAATGTGTTCGATTGCCTGGTCCAGCCCGTCAACGACGCGGATCGAAAGAATCGGCGCCAGGTACTCGGTGTTCCAGTCTTCTTCTGTTGCCGCGACGGCCTCGATGATCGCCCGGGCGCGTTCGCAACCGCGCAGTTCAACGCCTTTTTCGCGGAACTGTGCAGCCATCGACGGCAGGAAATCCTTGGCAACGGCTTGATCCACCAACAGCGTTTCCATCGCGCCGCAGATGCCATAACGGTAAGTCTTGGCATTGAAAGCGATGCGCTGGGCTTTCGGCAGATCGGCGTGGGCGCTGACGTACACGTGGCAGATGCCGTCCAGGTGTTTGATCACCGGCACGCGGGCATCGCGGCTCACGCGTTCGATCAGGCCACGGCCACCACGGGGCACGATGACGTCGACGTACTCCGGCATGGTGATCAACGCGCCTACGGCCGCACGATCGGTGGTTTCGACCACTTGCACCACGGCAGCCGGCAGATCGGCTTCGGCCAGGCCGCGCTGGATGCAGGCGGCAATGGCGCGATTGGAATTGATTGCCTCGGATCCGCCACGCAGGATGGTCGCGTTGCCGGACTTCAGGCACAGGCTCGCGGCGTCGATGGTCACGTTCGGCCGGGACTCGTAGATGATCCCGATCACGCCCAACGGCACGCGCATCTTGCCGACCTGGATGCCCGACGGCCGATAGCTCATGTCGCGAATTGCGCCGACCGGGTCCGGCAGTGCCGCCACCTGACGCAAACCGACGATCATGCCGTCGATACGTTCCGGGGTCAGCGCCAGACGTTCAAGCAATGCCGGCTCAAGACCATTGGCGCGACCCGCGGCCAAATCCAGTTCATTGGCAGCCGTCAGCTCGACGCGTGCAGCGTCCAGCGCATTGGCAGCCGCCTGCAGCGCGCGGTTCTTCTGCGCAGTGCTGGCACGGCCAATGACGCGAGAAGCCTCGCGGGCGGCGCGACCCAGGCGGGTCATATAGTCAAGAACGGACTCAGTCATTGTCTGTGGGGGTCTTTGCTAAGGTCTTGGTAAAGAGTAAAGCGGCAGATTATAGCTGTCGCGTCCCGGGACTAACAGCGGTGACGGGCGGATGGTCGAAATGGAGGGCAATTTGCCGACGTTCAGCCGGGATTAAGCTGCAAATTGTTATCATCACGACTCAATCAGCCTTGATAAACACCGTTCATCATGTCCAACCTGACTGTTCGAGCGTCCGCCGCACGCCTGCCCACGGGGCTCCCGGACGCATTTTTCGACCGCGACGCGCAAACCCTGGCCCGGGATTTACTGGGCAAGGTCATTCGTCATCGGGTCGGCGACCTGTGGCTGAGCGCCCGGATTATCGAAACCGAGGCCTATTACTGCGAAGAAAAAGGCAGCCACGCTTCCCTCGGCTACACAGAAAAGCGTAAGGCTTTGTTTCTGGATGGCGGGCACATCTATATGTATTACGCCCGCGGTGGCGATTCCCTGAACTTCAGCGCCCAGGGGCCGGGCAACGCGGTGCTGATCAAATCCGCCTATCCATGGGTCGACGAATTAAGCGGGCCGGCGAGCCTGGCGCAGATGCTGTTGAACAATCCCGACGCCCAGGGTCGCCCTCGCCTCTCGCAAAAGCTCTGCGCCGGGCAGACGTTGTTGTGCAAGTCGCTGGGGTTGAAGGTGCCCGTCTGGGATGCCAAGCGTTTTGACCATGAAGTGTTGCTGGTCGAAGACGTCGGCACGGCGCCTGCTCACATCATCCAGACCACGCGCCTGGGCATTCCCCACGGACGCGATGAACATTTGATGTATCGCTTCGTCGATGCGGCTTACGCGCCATATTGCACGCGGAACCCGCTGCGACGGGGGCAGGTCGAAGGTCGCGATTATTTTTTGCTGACTTGAACAATGAATATCCCCCTGTGGGACCAATGAACATCAGAGGGAGTTGTTTTTATGGGCCCATGGCTCGATAGCGTGACCGGTTGGCTGGCGGCTAACCCGCAATGGCTGGCCGCGGCGGTGTTCATAGTTGCATTCGTGGAATGCCTGGCGATTGCCGGGCTGATCGTGCCCGGCACGGTGTTGCTGTTCGCCGTCGCGGTACTGGCCGGCAGCGGGGCGCTGTCATTGAGCGAAACGCTATTGCTGGGGTTTGCCGCCGGCGTGCTGGGCGACATCGTTTCGTACTTCATCGGTCGACATTTCCACCAGAACATCCGGCGCCTGCCGGGGTTGCGCCACCATCCGGAATGGATCGCCGGCGCCGAGGCGTATTTCCAGCGCTACGGAATTGCCAGCTTGTTGGTCGGACGCTTTATCGGCCCGCTGCGCCCGATGCTGCCGATGGTCGCCGGGATGTTCGACATGCCTTTCCCGCGTTTCGCCGCTGTCAGTTTGCTGGCCGCCGCGGGCTGGAGCGTCGCTTACTTGCTGCCCGGCTGGGCCACGGGCGCGGCGATTCGCTTGCCATTGCCCGACGGTTTCTGGCCTGAGGCAGGGATCGTCGCCGGCAGCATCGCCGTCATGGTGGGTTTGAGCATTACCAGCAGCATGCGCCGCCATCGTAAAGCGACGGTGCTGATTGCCGGCATGAGCTTTCTGATTCTGGCAGGCCTGTTTATCGGCTACCCGCACCTGACCGCACTCGATCAGGGTGTGATGACCCTGGTCCAGGAACACCGCAGCCCGATGCTCGATGAAGTGGCCGTCACCTTCACGCTGATCGGCGAGTTCCGCAACATGCTGGTGTTCAGCGCCCTGCTGACCGGATTGCTGTTGCTCACCCGGCAGTGGCGCCAGGCGATTTTCGCTGGCGGCACCCTACTCTTCACCGCCCTCGGCAACACGTTTACCAAGCAATTTTTTGCCCGCGTGCGCCCGGAAGTACTCAGCGATCCGCTGACCAGCTACAGCATGCCCAGCGGCCACGCTTCGGGTTCCTTCGCGTTGTTCCTGACCCTCGCCGTGCTGGCCGGTCGCGGTCAGCCGCCACGGATGCGCCTGACCTGGTTGCTGCTGGGTTGTCTGCCGGCCCTGGCGATTGCCCTGTCCCGGGTGTACCTGGGCGCGCACTGGCCGACGGATATACTGGCTGGCGCAATGCTGGCGGCCTGCGTGTGCGCCGCCAGCTTATGGCTGAGCCAGCGTCAGACACCGCTCAATGCCATGCCGCCCAAGGTCTGGTGGCTGGTATTGCCGGCGATGGTGGCGCTGTTCGGGTTCTTTGCATTGCGACATCTGCCGCATGCGATGTTGCGGTATGCCTACTGATCAGGCAAACAACTCGCCCTGCAACTCATCCAGCAACGCCTGAATCGCATCCAGTCGCTGCTGGGGATCATCGAGTTGCAGCAGGTCGATCTTGTCCAGTTCGGCAAATGGCAACAGGTAGGCCAACTGATTGGCCAAGGACTGTTGCCCGGTCGCTTCGGTGCCCATGTTCAACGCCTCGACCATCGGGTGTTCGGCCAAGGCTTTGAGCAGGGCGACCAAGTCCGCATCCTCATCCTGCAGCGGCTGTTCAGGTTCGTCTTCCAGCCACTCGACGTCAGCGACGGTCAATTGATCGCGCTGCACCTCGGTGCGCAACACATGAAAACGCCGCCCGCCCTGCACGCGAATCCCCAGCAGGCCGTTGTCCTGTTGTTTGAAATCAGTGATCAACGCTTCGCAGCCGACCAGCGCATAGCCCTCCGGTGCGATGCCCACTTCTTCGCCGTCGAGAATGCACACCACGCCGAAGCCGCCGCCCTGTTTCATGCAGCGGCCGATCATGTCCAGGTAGCGCGCCTCGAAAATCTGCAAGTCGAGGATGCAGCCAGGAAACAGCACTGTGTTCAGCGGAAAAAGCGGCAAGCTCATAGACATTTCCTTACACCACCATCGACACCGCCAACGGCAGGAAAACTGCCGTGGCCACGCCCATCAGACTCATCGCCAGCGCCGCGAAGGCGCCGCACTCTTCACTTTCCTGCAAGGCCACCGAAGTACCGACCGCATGGGCGGTCATGCCCAGCGCCATGCCCCGGGCTTCAGGGCTGTGCACGCCCAGCCGGGTCAACAGACTCGGCCCGAAGATCGCACCGATCACGCCGGTGATCAACACGAACACCGCGGCCAACGCCGCGACACCACCGATCTGCTCGGCCACCAACATGGCAATCGGCGACGTCACCGACTTCGGCGCCATGGTCATCAGGATCATGTGTTCGGCGCCAAACCACCAGCCCAGCAACACGCCCATGCCCGTGGCAACCACGCCGCCTATCACCAGCGTAGTAAATATCGGCCAGAACAACTGCCGAATCCGTCGCAGATTGAGGTACAGCGGCACCGCCAGTGCAACGGTCGCAGGCCCGAGCAGGATGCTTAGGATCTCGGTGCTCTTGCGGTACTCGGCAAAGGTGATCCCACATACCGTCAGCACGCCGATCACCAACAGCATGGAGACCAGCACCGGTTGCAGAAAGATCCAGCGGGTTTTTTCGAAGGCCGCCAGCACCAGCTGATAAGCGCCCAACGTAATGCCGATGCCGAACAACGGGTGATGAATCACCGAGTCCAGCGCTCCTTGCCAATCGAGGATCATGGGCGATCTCCGCGATGGGCATGACGTTTGACCATGCGCTGCATCAGCACCCCGGCAAACGCCATGGACAGCACCAGCGACAACACCAGCGCACCGACGATGGCCCAGAAGTCCGCGGCGATGTCCTTGGCGTAAACCATCACGCCCACGGCCGGCGGCACCAGCAGCAGGGGCAAATAACGCAGCAGGCTGCTGGCCGCCAGGTTAAGCGGTTCACCGACTTGCCCGCGTGAAATCAGGTACACCAACAACAGCAGCAGGCCGACAATCGGCCCCGGCAGTACCGGTAAAAACAAATGGTTGATGGCTGTGCCCAGCAATTGGAACAGCACCAGCCAGGTCAGGCCACGTAACAACATCCAGCATCTCCCGCACGCGCTCCCCACCAAAAAGGGGCCGGGCATTATAAGCACGTCAACGCTATGGATCGGCATTCGCCAAAAGCATGGTCAGTTGACCGGAGCAATTTGCCATGTTGATCTAAAGTGGTTCACAGGGAGGTCAAATCCCCCCACTCGAAAAACTATAAATCCGATGAAACCCAAGGAGAGTCTCAATGCCCTATGTTCCCGTTGCAGAGCTCAAAGATTATGTCGGCAAGGAACTCGGACGTTCCGAATGGCTCACCATCGATCAGGAGCGCATCAACCTGTTCGCAGAAGCCACAGGCGATTATCAGTTTATTCACGTCGACCCGGTCAAAGCCGCGCAAACGCCATTTGGCAGCACCATTGCACACGGATTCCTGTCGCTGTCGCTGATCCCGAAACTGATGGAAGACATCCTGATCCTCCCTCAAGGGGCGAAGATGGTGGTCAACTACGGCCTGGACAGCGTGCGCTTCATCCAGCCAGTGAAAGTCAACTCCAGGGTTCGTCTTAAAGTCGACATGAACGAAGTCATCGAGAAAAAACCCGGCCAATGGCTGCTCAAAGCCACCGCCACCCTTGAAATCGAAGGATCGGACAAACCGGCGTATATCGCCGAGCCGCTGTCCCTCTGTTTCGTCTGACACAAGCCTGATTGCGAAACAGCTCACGCTGTTTCGCGCCGTGTCTCTGCCGTGTCTCTATAAATGCGACACATAGCTGCGGCATACTCCGTCGCATAATTGCCCGGATCCCGCTATGCGCTCACTTGCCCTCCTCGCCTTGACCCTGTTGCTCACCGCTTGCGGCGATGGCGAATCGCTGCTGCCCCCGGATGCCCGCTTGCCGGACGGCGGGCGCTATCGCGGTGATCTGGTCAACGGCTTGCTGCAAGGCCAGGGCCGCATCGACTACCCCAACGGCAGCTGGTACGCCGGCGAGTTCGACAAGGGGCAATGGCATGGGCAGGGTGAATGGCATGGCAGCAACGGCGAGATCTATCGCGGCCAATTCAATCAAGGCCTGTTCGACGGCAAGGGCACACTGACCACCAGCGGCAGCAGCTACACCGGCGGATTCAAACTCGGCCGCCGTGACGGTGAAGGCACACTCAAAGAAAACGCGATGACCTATCGCGGTGAGTTCAAGGCCGATCAATATTCAGGGCTTGGGCGTCTCGAACTCGATGACGGCAGTTCCTATCAGGGTCAGTTCGCCAACGGCAAACCCAACGGTGAAGGCCAGCGCGGCGACGCCAGCGGCAATCAGTTCACCGGGCACTTCAAGGACGGTCAGCTGGAAGGCAACGGGACCTTCAACAGCGCCGACGGCGACATCTATGTCGGTGGCTTCAAGAACAATCAACTGCACGGCAAGGGCCGCTACGAAAACGCCGACGGCGATGTCTGGCTGGGCCAGTTCAAGGAAGGCTCGCTGAACGGCAAGGGCGAGTTGATCGGCGCTGACGGCAGCCATTATATCGGCCAGTTCAGCGACTGGCGCTTTACCGGCCAGGGTCGATTGAACCTGCCCGACGGCAGCTTCTACATCGGCCAGTTCGACAGTGACAGCTACTCGGGGCGCGGCACTCTGGTGCTCGCCGATGGCACGGTGCAAAGCGGAACGTGGATCAATGGCCAGCGTGTTCGCGATGCCGACGGCAAGTTGCTGCCCGACACCCTGGAGCTCGGCTTGCTGGCCCAGGGCCGGTTACTCGATGACGCTCTGTCCAACGTGCCAGCCTCGACCCCGATGGTCGAGCTGTACACCTTGACCCTGGGCGGCGACGGCAAGCAGAGCGTGTTCCTGCGCGAGTCCGATTACGTCAGCAACATGCTCAGCAGCCGCTTCGGCGCCTTCGGCCAGATTCGCCTGGTGAACCATCGCGATCACCTCGTCGACCGGCCGATGGCCACCCGGGAAAACCTGCGCCGCGCCGCGATGACCCTGGCCGAACGCAGTGGCCCGGAAGACTTGATCTTCATCTACCTGACCAGCCATGGCAGCAGCGAACATGAACTGGTGCTCGATCAGCCGCGCATGGAGTTGGCCGACCTGCCGGCCGACGAACTCGCCGCCGTCCTAGCGCCGCTGAAAAATCGCGACAAGATCGTGGTGATTTCGTCCTGCTATTCCGGCGGCTTCATCCCCGCGCTCAAGGATGAACGCACGCTGATCATGACCGCTTCCCGCGCTGATCGGGTGTCCTTCGGTTGCTCGGAGGAAGCCAACTTCACCTACTTCGGCGACGCGCTGTTCGCCCAGGCGCTGAACCAGACCGACGACCTGGAGCAAGCCTTCAAGCTGGCCAAGGCGACGGTGGCAGAGCGTGAGCTCGCTGACGGCTTCGAAGCCTCTGAACCGCAGCTCTGGGCGCCGAAAACGGTCCTCTCGCACTGGCAACTCTTACGCAAACAGCAGGCACGAAAAGCGCTACAAAGTGTCTCTATCAGCAGCAAGGACGCAAAGAGCAACTAAGCTGAACAGTATCAAGGGGGAAACACTATGTACTTGACGCCTCAGCATGTATTGCTTGCCGGAGCTACCGGATTAACCGGTGAACATTTGCTTGATCGCCTGCTCAATGAGCCAACGATTTCAAGGGTACTGGCCCCCTCACGCCGGCCGCTGGCTGAGCATCCCCATCTGGAAAACCCGGTCGGCGACCCTGCAGTGTTTCTGCCGCAACTGAACGGTCGCGTCGACATCGCCTACTGCTGCCTCGGCACCACGATCAAACAGGCCGGCTCGGAACAGGCGTTTCGCGCAGTGGACCTGGACATGGTGGTGGCGTTCGCCAAACGAGCGCGGGAAATGGGTGCCCGGCACCTGATCGTGATCAGTGCCTTGGGGGCCGATCGCAGATCCTCGGTTTTCTACAACAAGGTCAAAGGCGAGATGGAATACGCATTGCGCGCGCAGGACTGGCCGCAGCTGACCATTTGCCGACCTTCCATGTTGCTGGGCGAACGACTCGAACCGCGCACGGTCGAGCAACTTGTCGGACCGTTGTCGCGCTTGATCCCCGGCAAATACCGCGGCATCGAAGCCTGCCAACTGGCCCGCGCCATGTGGCGGCTGGCGCTGGAAGAGCAGGATGGGGTGCGGATTGTCGAGTCGGATGAGTTGCGCAAGCTAGGCAAATAAAGCCCCACAAAGATCGTTCCCACGCTCCGCGTGGGAACGATCAGTTAGAGACCACCCGTCGCCTGGAAACTCACCCCGATCACCGTCAGCAATGACAACGGCAACAACAGCGTGTCGAGCAACGCGCTGGCCGGCAGGTCGACGCCGGGGTAGCTCGGCGCTTCGGCGCCGAACCGGTCCATCGCGCAGCAACCGCCATTCATGGCATACAAATCCAGACGCGTCCCCGCGTACACCACTGGCGCGCCCGGCTTGGCCGCGTCCAGCGTGCGCGCCGTGGCGCAGCCCGCCAATTGCAGGGCCAGCAGAACAATCAGCAGCTTATTCATCGCTGCTCAAATGGTGTTCGCCCCAGCGCGGCAGCATGTCTTGCGGGATATTCAACAGGTTGAGAATCCGCGCCACCACAAAATCGATCAGGTCATCGATGGTCTGTGGCTGGTGATAGAAGCCCGGCGACGCCGGCAATATCGTCACGCCCATGTTCGACAGCTTGAGCATGTGCTCCAGATGAATGCTCGAGTACGGCGCTTCACGCGGCACCAGAATCAACTGGCGACGCTCTTTCAACGTCACATCGGCAGCCCGCTCGATCAGGTTGTTGCAGGCACCGGTGGCGATCGCCGACAAGGTTCCGGTGGAACACGGCACCACCACCATCGCCGCCGGCGCACCGGAGCCCGAGGCCACCGGCGACATCCAGTCTTCCTTGCCGTACACCTTGATCTGCCCGGCGGCCGCACCGGTGTATTCGGTGAGGAAGGCCTGCATCGTCTGCGGTTTGGCCGGCAGCGAGACGTCAGTCTCGGTGGCCATCACCAGTTGCGCAGCCTTGGAGATCAGGAAATGCACCTCGCGGTCTTCGCGGATCAGGCAGTCGAGCAGACGTAAACCGTACTGGGCGCCCGAAGCGCCGGTCATCGCGAGGGTGATGCGTTCCGGGCCATTGTTCATTGCAGCGCCTCGGCGAGTTTGCCGTGCAGGCCGCCGAAGCCGCCGTTGCTCATGATCACCACGTGGGTGCCGGGCTGAGCCTGACTCTTCACGCGCTCGATGATGCCTTCCAGGGAATCGCTGACGATCGATGGCACGGTGCACAGCGCAGCGGTCGCGCCCAGGTCCCAACCGAGGTTGGAGGGGGCGTACCAGATCACTTGATCGGCATCGACCACGCTTTCCGGCAAGCCGTCGCGGTGAGCGCCAAGCTTCATGGAGTTGGAGCGCGGCTCGATGATCGCAATCAACGGCGCATCACCGATGCGTTTGCGCAAGCCGTCGAGGGTCGTCGCAATCGCCGTCGGGTGGTGAGCGAAGTCGTCGTAGATGGTGATGCCGCGAACCTCGGCGACTTTCTCCATCCGGCGTTTCACGCTTTTGAAGGCGCTCAATGCAGCGATGCCCATCGACGGTACAACGCCGACGTGGCGAGCGGCCGCCAATGTGGCCAAGGCGTTGGCGACGTTGTGCTGGCCGGTCATGTCCCAATCGACGACGCCTTGGGCGATGCCGTCGAACATCACTTCGAACTTCGAGCCGTCTTCGCTCAGCAGTTTGACCTGCCACTGACCGCCAGCACCGGTGGTTTGCACCGGGGTCCAGCAGCCCATCTCGATGACGCGCTGCAATGCCGGCTCGGTGGTCGGGTGGATCACCAGGCCTTCGCTCGGGATGGTCCGCACCAAATGGTGGAACTGCCGCTCGATGGCGGGCAAATCCGGGAAGATGTCGGCGTGATCGTATTCCAGGTTGTTCAGAATGGCGGTGCGCGGGCGGTAGTGAACGAACTTGGAGCGCTTGTCGAAGAACGCGCTGTCGTACTCGTCGGCTTCGATGACGAAGAACGGTGTGCCGCCCAGACGCGCCGACACCGAGAAGTTTTGCGGCACGCCGCCGATCAGGAAGCCCGGGCTCATGCCCGCGTGTTCCAGGACCCAGGCGAGCATGCTGCTGGTGGTGGTTTTGCCATGGGTGCCGGCGACGGCCAGGACCCAGCGACCTTGCAGCACATGGTCGGCCAGCCATTGCGGACCGGAAACATAGGGCAGGCCTTTGTTCAACACGTACTCGACGGCCGGATTGCCACGGGACATGGCGTTGCCAATCACCACCAGATCCGGCGCCGGATCGAGTTGGGCGGGGTCGTAGCCTTGGGTCAACTCAATGCCCTGCGCTTCAAGCTGAGTGCTCATCGGCGGATAGACGTTGGCATCGGAGCCCGTCACATGATGGCCCAGCTCTTTGGCCAGAACCGCCATCGAACCCATGAAAGTGCCGCAGATACCAAGAATATGAATGTGCATAGTCGACCTCGTAAAACATGGCCGCAGGTTAGCGTAGGGAGGGGAAAATCGCACCTTGTGTTTCGGTCTCACGGACGCCAATCGCGGGCAAGCCCGCTCCCACAGGTCTTGTGCCATGCCTGAATACTGTGAACTACATAAGTGTGGGAGCGGGCTTGCCCGCGATTGGCCACGACGTGGTTTACCGGGCGATGCCGTGCTTACGCAGCTTGCGATAGAGAGTGTTACGGCTGACACCGAGCTGTTCGGCGGTATGCGTCATGTGCCAACGGGTTTGTTCCAGCACATTGAGCAACGCCAGCCGCTCGGCATCATCCAGCGGATGTTCGGAAGGCTCTTCAACGGCCACAACCGGCACCGGCCGAACCTGACGAATCATCACCGGCAAATCCTCCAGCCCGATCCGCCCGCCGTCACACAACGCCGCCAAGGTGCGCAGCACATTGCGCAACTGCCGCACGTTCCCCGGCCACGCGAAGCCCAGCAAGGCTTGCCGGGCCGGTCCATCGATCAGCACCGTCTCTGCGCCCGCCTCTTCGGCCAGCAGAAAATCAAGCAACTGCGATTTATCACTGCGCTCACGCAAGGCCGGCAATGCGATCTCCAACCCATTGAGCCGGTAATACAAATCCTCACGGAAGCTGCCGTCCTGCACCCGTTCCAGCAAATTACGGTGAGTGGCACTGATGATCCGCACATTGACCGACTCCGGCTCGCCGCCAATCGGCACCACCTGACGATCTTCCAGCACCCTTAATAGCCGGGTTTGCAACGCCAACGGCATGTCGCCGATTTCATCGAGGAACAGCGTGCCGCCGTCCGCCTGCTGCAACTTGCCGCGCATGCCTTCCTTGCGCGCGCCGGTAAAGCTGCCGCCGCGATAACCAAACAGTTCGCTCTCGATCAGGCTTTCAGGGATTGCTGCGCAGTTCAGGGCGACGAAGACTTTGTCGGCCCGCTGGCTGGCCTGATGCACGGCTTTGGCAAAGGCCTCTTTGCCGGAACCGGTTTCGCCATTGATCAACAGCGGCACGTCTCGCTCGAAGACTCTCAAGGATTTGCGGAAATCTTCCTGCAACGCGGCATCGCCCAGACAGATGCCCGACAGGCGCGGACGCGAGGCAATCGCCGGGCCTGGCACCACCGGCACCGGAATGCTGCGCGGCTGACCGCGCAACACGGCAAACAGGCTCCGCCCGTCACGGGTGCGCAATGGCCAACTGGCGCTGGCGTTGACACTGGCGCGGCCGAGCAACTCATCCAGCGAGCAATCGAAAAACGCCTCGACCGGCTTACCCAACAATCCGCCGCGAATATGCCCCAGCAGGTTCAACGCACTCTGGTTGACCGCGCTAATGCGCCCTTCTCCGTCGAACGCCAGCAAGCCTTCGCTGAACAACCCGACGGACTCTGCCTGCAAGTGAAAGCGCAGCAGCCATTGATTGTCGAAGTAGCGCAGGAAATAGCAGCTCTCGATCATCTTCGCCGACAGATTGACCAGGGCCATGGTGTGGAATTGGCTTTGACGTGAGACTTCGTGACGCGCGGAG
Organism: Pseudomonas sp. UMAB-40; assembly: GCF_900095275.1. Classification (NCBI taxonomy): domain Bacteria; kingdom Pseudomonadati; phylum Pseudomonadota; class Gammaproteobacteria; order Pseudomonadales; family Pseudomonadaceae; genus Pseudomonas; species Pseudomonas sp. UMAB-40. The sequence continues at coordinate 1,384 of NZ_LT607563.1, read as the reverse complement.
GACACGTCGAGCACCGCCAGCAGCTCGCCGTGAGGGTCGAACACAGGGCTCGCCGAGCACGTCAGGCCGGTGTGGCGGCCGCGAAAGTGTTCATCCTGGTGAATGGTCAGCGACTGACGCTCGACCAGGCAGGTGCCAATACCGTTGGTGCCTTCGCAGGCTTCGCTCCAGTCGGCACCGAGCCACAGGCCGGCGCGCTCGAAGATTTTCCGTTCAGCGGGTGCGGTGACGCAGTTGAGGATCACCCCACGGGCGTCAGTCAGCAGCACGGCATGACCGGCGCCGGAGAGTTGCTGATGGAGGCTGGTCATTTCGCTGCCGGCGATGTGCAGCACCTGCTGCAAACGTTCGCGGCTTTCAAGCACCCGGCCATGTTCCAGCACTGTCGGTGCCATCGTCAGGGTCGGGTCGAGGTGATAATCCTCAAGGCAGCGCAACCATGAACGGGCGATGGACGGGTCGCTGCCAGGACCGTGCAGGTGGGACTTTCCCTGAGTGACGGTCAAGACTTGCTGGGCATGGCGACTCAAATGGTTGTCGTGCATTTCTTATTATTCTCCCCGGGGCTCGGCAACCCGTGGTTGAGGTGACCCCGAGCATCCTCCAGCCTAGCCTGCATTGCAATGCTGGCAAGACCCGCCAGTCACAGCCTGTGCCAAAAGCGGTACAAAGTGTCACGAGGGCTGTATCGATAGCGTCACAGACGCCACCCGCCTGTCCGACATAAACAACGCAAGGCCTTGATTTGCCTGACCTGCAAGGCAGTGGCCCGACCTTTGCTCTACGCTTATAACAAGCGCACATGCGCTCTCTCTTATAAGTACAAAAGCCAAGGAGAAATCACCATGCGTTACGCTCACCCCGGTACTGAAGGCGCTATCGTTTCGTTCAAGAGCAAATACGGTAACTACATCGGCGGCGAGTTCGTCGCGCCTGTCAAAGGTCAGTACTTCACCAATACCTCGCCAGTGAATGGCCAACCGATTGCCGAATTCCCGCGCTCCACGGCCGAAGACATCGACAAAGCCCTGGACGCCGCCCACGCCGCTGCCGATGCCTGGGGCGCCACGTCCGCCCAGGCGCGCTCGCTGGTGCTGCTGAAAATCGCCGACCGCATCGAACAAAACCTGGAAGTCCTGGCAATCACCGAATCCTGGGACAACGGCAAAGCCGTGCGTGAAACCCTCAACGCCGACATCCCGCTGGCCGCCGACCATTTCCGCTACTTCGCCGGTTGCATCCGTGCCCAGGAAGGCAGCGCCGCCGAAATCGATGGCAATACTGTTGCGTATCACATCCACGAACCCCTGGGCGTGGTCGGGCAGATCATCCCATGGAACTTCCCGATCCTGATGGCCGCGTGGAAACTCGCCCCGGCCCTGGC
>NZ_LT607562.1:157148-213123 GCF_900095275.1 Pseudomonas sp. UMAB-40 | reverse complement strand
AGCAAAATATTGGTCGGCTGTCAGGCCGCCATCGCTGGCAGGCCAGCTCCTACAAGGGTTCGGAGTACACCGCTTCGCTCTTCACCACTCATCAGGCCGAGCGTTAGCTCGCCTGCAGCTCTTGATCTTGATCTACCCGCCCCTTCGGGAGGCCGAGTGGAGGCGTTCATCTGGGGGGTGGGCGCGTAGCGCCGTGCGGCGAAGCCGCACACATCGAGAGGAGGTCGAAGCGAAGCCGACCGGAGGCGATGCCCCCAGATGAATGCCGGAGCGAGGGTACGCCGAGCCTAGGCGAGGGGCCGGACGTTGGGGCGAAGACCTTTGCTTCCTTTGGGGCGTTTGCCAAAGGGAGTCGCCGTAAGGGCGAAACCATAAGCAGCCGTTACCGCAGAAATGGATATGTACACAACCGCCAAGAACCTGGTCGGCCCGAAGGCCGCCACGTTCAAGCAGAAACCGGCAAAGGCCTCGACATGAACTCACTGATCCGCGACCGCAACCACCGCTCCGCCGGATCATTGTCATGCACCCCGCTCCAGGCCATCGACAACTGCGCCGCATCAATGGGAAACGGCGGATCCTCCGCCCGCAACGCACACCCCTCAACCAACGCACACGCAGCATAATCCGGCACAGTCGCAATCATTTCAGTGCCGGCCAGCAACGCCCGCAACCCACTGAACTGCGGCACGCCCAATACCACCCGACGGCTGCGGCCAACCTTGGCCAGATCCAGATCGATATTGCCGCTCAAATCACCCGAGAACGACACCATGGCATGCGGTCGTTCGCAGTATTCGTCGAGCGTCAGCGTCCCCGGTCGCTTGTCCCCGCGCAGCACTTTGCAGGGGATGTCCCGCAACTTTTTGCACTTGGCATTCGCCGGTAAATCCGTGGTGTAACTCACCCCCACGGAAATTTCTCCCGACGCCAACAATGCCGGCATCAGCAAATAGTTGGCGCGACGCACCACCACGACGATCCCCGGCGCCTCTTCCTGCAATTGCCGCAACAACGGCGGAAACAAACCGAACTCGGCATCGTCCGACAGCCCGATGCGGAACACATCGCTGCTGGTCGTCGGATCGAATTCCTTGGCCCGGCTGACCGCCCCGGAAATCACATCCATCGCTGGCTGCAACTCCTTGAGAATTGCCAGCGCCCGCGCCGTCGGCTCCATGCCGCGGCCATTGCGCAGCAACAACGGATCGTCGAACAGATCCCGTAACCGCCCCAGCGCCGCACTCACCGCCGGTTGCCCCATGAACAGTTTTTCAGCCACACGGGTCAGGTTCTTTTCGAACATCAACGCTTCGAAAATCACCAGCAGGTTCATGTCGACGCGACGCAGATCGTTACGGTTCATAGGCACGGTTTCCTTGTGTGTTCAGCCGGGGACTTTACTCGATCAGCGGTACTTTGGCCGCACGTTTATAAGGCCCGTATTCGACCGGCACCCACTGGAAGTGCTTGCCCTCTGCTGCGATGTGGCCGATGCCCGGGAATGGCAAGTGCGCCGCCGTCACCCAGGTCTTGCTCGCCGCCGCATCAGCAAACACTTTGGCGCGGCTCTTGATCGCCTGCTGGCTGTTGACGTCAAAGCCGATCGACACTTCCGGGTGTTCGAACTGCACGGCGAGGTTATGCACCAGATCGCCCATGAACAGAATGCTTTGCCCCTGTGAGGTGAAGCGGTACGTGGTGCTGCCCGGCGTGTGCCCGGTTTCCAGCTCGGCATCGACCACCCCCGGCACGGGAGACTGCCTGGCAGCGAAGGTTTTGAAACGGCCTTCGGCCACATACGGCGCAGTGGAGTCCTGGGCAATTTTGAAATACGGCCTGGCACCCTCGGGTGCCTTGGCCAGGGCTTGTGGATCAAGCCAGTAATCGGCCTCTGCCTTCGCCGCAAAGACCGTGGCGTTGGCGAAAACCGGCTTTTGCTGGCCGTCGACCAGCCCGCAGACGTGGTCCAGGTGCAGGTGCGTCAACAGGATCGTGTCGACTTGGGCGGGCTCATAACCGGCGGCTTTCATGTTGTCCGAGAGCATACCCGCCGTTTCGCCGATGCACTGGCCAGCGCCGGTATCCACCAGGATCAGTTGCTTGCCGGTGTTGATCAGAAACGCGTTGAACGCGGTCTGCACGCCTGGTGTTTCAATCGAACGACGGGCCAGCAGCGCGCGGATCTGACTCTGGGTCAGGCCCTTGAGCAGTTTGGGCGACAGGTCGTTGTAGCCATCGAACAACGCCGTCACCTCAAAGTCGCCCACCGCCAGGCGGAAGTAGCCCGGCACTTGTGTGCCGACCTGCGCCGGTGCCTGCGCCAAGGCAATCCCGGACGCCAGCGCAACCGCGAGCCCCAGCGCGCAAACCAGAGAATGTTTCATGCCTTCACCCTTGATCGAGTCAGAAAAGCGGCGATGTGAACGCCGTCGGATGAGGGCGATTTTGCACGGATCGTGCCTGTGGAAATTGCAGCAATGTGCTGAGTTAGCGCCGTTGTCACCTCCTGTAAACCGACGGAATTAACAACGTTTAACTCGCCTGCCAGAGCCCCGCGCCCAAGAATGAAGCTCACCGACACGGACATTTGTCATGGCCTATTCTCAGCAAAACGTCGCCCGCGCGACTGTCACTGAAACGCGCAAGAAAACCACCGGCGGCCTGACCCCGTGGCGCGAAAGCCTGGTCAAGCAACTGATCCTCGAACGCCTTGGTGAAACCGTTGAAGTGACCGAACTGGCCCGCGCCTGCGCCCTGTCGCGCAGTCATTTCTCCCGCGCGTTCAAGTGCAGCACCGGGCTCTCGCCGCAAGACTGGATTCGCCATCAACGGATCGCCCGGGCCAAGCAGTTGATCCAGAGCACCGACCTGACACTGACGCAAATCAGCCTCGAATGCGGCTTTTGCGATCAGGCGCATTTCTGCCACATCTTCACCCGCAGCGAAGGCATCAATCCGTTTGCGTGGCGTTGCCGTGCTGTACGCGCCCTGCCCCAACGCCCGCCCTACTCCGCTCAAACTCACGCGCAATAAATCCCGCATTGTGGCGAGGGGGCTTGCCCCCTCGCCACAACGCAGGCTCGACAGCGGCTACAGAGCATTGCGCCGCTAAGCGGGTTGCGTCAGCCCAACGGGGTCAGGCGCTCCAACGCCTCGGCCACGCCAAACCCATACGCCGGATCAGCCTTGGTGCAGTTGTCGATATGACGCTGACGAATCGCCTGCGGCACGCCGTTCATGGCCCGTGCGGTGTTGTCGAACAGCAGCTGTTTGCGCACCGGGTCGAGCAAGCGGAACAGGTTGCCCGGCTGCTCGTAATGGTCTTCTTCCAACCGATGATCATAGTGCTGCGCGAAGCCTTCCAGCGGCAGCGGCGGCTCGGCCAGTTCCGGTGAATCCTGCCACTCGCCCAAGCTGTTCGGGAAGTAACTGGCGGTGCCGCCGAGGTTGCCGTCGGTGCGCATGGCGCCGTCGCGGTGGTAGCTGTGGGCCGGGCAGCGCGGTGCGTTGACCGGGATGTGATTGAAGTTCACGCCCAGGCGATAGCGCTGGGCATCGCCATAGGAAAACAGCCGCGCCTGAAGCATGCGGTCCGGCGAGAAGCTCACGCCCGGCACCACGTTGGCCGGCGAGAACGCCGCTTGTTCGATTTCGGCGAAGTGGTTCTCGGCGTTGCGGTTGAGCTCCATGATGCCCACTTCGATCAGCGGAAATTCGCCGTGCGGCCAGACTTTGGTCAGGTCGAACGGGTTATGCCGATACGTGTTGGCCTGCGCCTCCTCCATCACCTGGATGCACAGTTTCCAGCGCGGAAAATTGCCCTGCTCGATGACTTCGTAGAGGTCGCGCAAATTGCTTTCGCGGTCCTTGCCGACCACCGCTTCGGCCTCGGCGTCCGAGAGGTTTTCGATGCCTTGCTGGCAGACAAAGTGAAACTTCACCCACACCCGCTGGTTGTCACGGTTGATCAGGCTGAAGGTGTGGCTGCCGAAGCCGTGCATGTGACGAAAACTCGTGGGAATCCCGCGATCGCTCATGACGATGGTCACCTGGTGCAACGCCTCGGGCAGCAGGGTCCAGAAGTCCCAGTTGCTGGTGGCATTGCGCAAGCCGGTGCGCGGGTCGCGCTTGACCACGTGGTTGAGGTCGGAGAAACGCAGCGGGTCGCGAAAGAAAAACACCGGCGTGTTGTTGCCGACAATGTCCCAGTTCCCTTCGTCGGTGTAGAACTTCACCGCGAAGCCCCGGATGTCGCGCTCGGCATCCGCTGCGCCGCGTTCGCCGGCCACCGAGGAAAAGCGCACGAACAACGGCGTTTCCTTGCCCACTAAGCTGAAGATGTTGGCTTTGGTGTAACGAGTAATGTCATTGGTGACGGTGAACGTGCCGTAGGCGCCCGCGCCCTTGGCGTGCATGCGGCGCTCGGGGATCAGTTCGCGGTCGAAATGGGCGAGTTTTTCCAGCAGCCAGATGTCTTGCAAGAGCGCCGGTCCACGAGGGCCGGCGGTCTGGATATTGAGGTTATCGACCACCGGCGCGCCGGTGGCGTTTGTGAGCTTTTTCATGAACGTGATCTCGATGGTTGTCTGCTCTCATCAGGAGCGAAAACCGGCGCGGATCTACGCCCGCGCCGGGGCACATCAACCCTTGAGAAACGCCAGCAGATCAGCGTTGAGCTGATCCTTGTGGGTATCAGTCAAGCCGTGAGGGGCGCCGGGGTAGATCTTCAGCGTAGAACCTTTCACCAGTTTTGCCGAGGCGATGCCTGCCGCTTCGAACGGCACCACCTGGTCCGCGTCGCCGTGCACCACCAGCGTCGGGATGTCGAACTTCTTCAGGTCTTCGGTGAAGTCGGTTTCCGAGAACGCCTTGATGCAGTCATAGGCGTTCTTGTGGCCGGCTAGCATGCCTTGCATCCAGAACCAGTCGATCATGCCCTGGGACGGTTTGGCGCCTGGTTTGTTGAAGCCGAAGAACGGCCCGCTGGCGAGGTCGATGTACAGTTGCGAACGGTCGGCCAGGGACGCCTGACGAATGCCGTCGAACACTTCGATCGGCAGGCCACCGGGGTTGGCTTCGGTCTTGAGCATCAGCGGTGGCACCGCGGAAATCAGCCCGGCCTTGGCCACGCGAGCGGTGCCGTGGCGACCGATGTAGCGCGCCACTTCGCCACCGCCGGTGGAGAAGCCGAACAGCACGGCGTCTTTGAGGTCGAGCAACTCGATCAACTGCGCCAGGTCATCGGCGTAGGTGTCCATGTCGTTGCCGCTCCACGGCTGGCTGGAGCGGCCATGACCACGGCGGTCGTGGGCGATCACCCGGTAGCCTTTGGAGGCCAGGAAGATCATCTGCGATTCCCAGCTGTCGGCGTTCAACGGCCAGCCGTGGCTGAAGACGATGGGTTGGCCGGTGCCCCAGTCCTTGTAGTAGATCTCGGTGCCGTCTCGGGTCGTGAACGTACTCATGCGATGTCTCCTTTGCGAGTGTTGGGGGTGTATCAAAGCGGTGAAGGGTTCATTCGTTCAGCCAGCCGCGCCACCCGCTCGCCCAGGTGCGCGGCGGTGCAGCGATCTTCGGCAGGTGGGGCGAGGTCCGGGGTCTGTTCGACATTCGACTGGGCCATGGCGCCGAGCGAGCTGCCGAGGCGATTCATTTGCCCGTCGAAGGCGCCGGTGCTGGAGCGCGCCGGCAGCAGGTCGAGGCCGACCCAGATCATCGAATGCTGCGCGGCGAACACCGCCATCTGCAGCAAGGTGTTGAGTTTGTCGCCGCACAGGCAGCCGGAATTGGTGAAGCCGGCGGCGAGTTTGTCGCGCCACGGCTGGGCGAGGTAGAACGCCGCCGTGGACTCCATGAAGCCTTTGAACGGTGCCGACGCGCTGCCCATATAGGTCGGCGCGCCGAAGATGATGGCGTCGGCGCTGTGCAACCGGTCCCAGTGCTGGTCCACTTCATCGACTGGAAGCAGCAGGCAGGTGCTGCCCACGTGCCGTTCCACACCTTGGGCCACGGCTTCGGCCATGACCCGGGTGTGCCCGTAGCCACTGTGATAGACCACCACCACGTTGCTCATTGCGGTGTCCTCATGACAAGTTAATCCCTTTGCAACAAGCCCCCATACCCGCCAGCCCTGCAAAGCTCCCTGTGGGAGCGAGCTTGCTCGCGATGACGGCGGCACATTCAATATCGATGCAAGCTGACCCGCCGCCTTCGCGAGCGGGCTCGCGCCTACAAGACCAGCGGGTGTTGAAGCAGCAGAGTTTTGGGCGTAGACCAGACGCAGGACGAGTTAAACGTTGTTAATTTTCATTGGCGCGCCAAAAGCCTGAACACCTGCTTTGCTACGGTTGTACCCAATAAACAGGGCACCCGCCCGTGGCGCCGGGTACGGGCAGTCGCCGCGAACACCCGACAGTCACTCGAACCCTCGTTGCGTTGCCGGAAAAACCTGACGAATATGCTCGAAAACCGCGTACCAGACGGCTGCAAGCAGGAGCGACACGTTGACCCTTTCCCCCGAGCAGGCCATCCATTTCGGCCCCTACCGGATCTATCCCGGACAACGCCTGGTGCTGGAGGCCGACCAGCCCCTGCGCCTGGGCCGGCGCGCCATGGATATTCTGCTGATCCTGCTGGAGCACGCCCCAAACGTGGTCAGCAAACAGCAACTGATCGCCGGGGTCTGGCCCAAAAGCGTCGTCGAAGACATCAACCTGCGCGTGCACATGGCGGCGCTGCGCAAAGCCCTTGGCGACGGCCAGGCCGGCCAGCGCTATATCGTCACCGTCGCCCAGCGCGGCTACAGTTTTGTCGCGCCATTCTCCCTCGAACCCATCGAGCAACACCCCGGGAGCGAAAGCCTCGAGCCGAACGCCCATAACCTGCCGATCCGCCAGACACGCATGATCGGCCGTCAATCGCTGGTCGAAAACCTCGTCACGCAGCTGTCACGCCAGCGCTTCATCACCCTCGTCGGCCCCGGTGGCATCGGCAAGACCACCGTGGCACTGCGCGTCGCCGAACTGTTGATCGGTCGCTATCGGGACGGCATTCGCCTGCTGGACCTGGCGCCGATCAACGACCCGTCGCTGATCACCGCGCATCTGGCGACGCTGCTGGATTTGTCCCTGCACGACGCCGAACCGATGAGCAGCCTTGCCGCGTTCCTGCGCGAGCGGCGGATGCTGCTGGTGATTGACAACTGCGAGCACCTGATCGACGCCGTCGCGCTGCTCTGCGAAAGCATCCTGCGCGCCGCACCGCACGTGCACATCCTGGCCACCAGCCGCGAAAGCCTGCGGGCCGAAGGTGAGTTCGTCCAGCGTCTGGAATCGCTTGATTGCCCACCACCCATCGCGGTGCTGGACCGCGCTCAAGCGCTGACCTTTTCTGCGCTGCAACTGTTCGTCGAGCGAGCCATGGCCAGCCATGACAGTTTCGAGCTCAGCGACCACGAGCTGCCGCTATTGATTGAAATCTGCCACCGTCTGGACGGCATTCCGCTGGCCATTGAACTGGCGGCGGCGCAAGTCGGCCACTTTGGCCTGAGCGGTTTGCTGACCCAGCTGCAAGGCAGTTTTCGCCTGCTCACCCAGGGCTGTCCGTCGGCACTGGGCCGGCACCAGACCCTGCGTGCCACGCTCGACTGGAGTTTCGAACTGCTGAACGCCTGCGAGCAAACCTGCCTGCGCCGCTTGGGCGTGTTCAGGGGCGGTTTTACGCTGGAGTCGGCCGCGGCGGTGATCGTCGGCGAACACATCGAGCCCGGCGAGGTGTTCGGCTCGATCACGCAACTGGTGGCCAAGTCGTTGTTGAACGTGGAAGTGGGCGACGAAGAAGTGTTCTACCGATTGCTCGACACCACCCGCAGCTACGCCCTGGAAAAACTCGACCAGACCGCGGATCTGCCGGACACGCGAAAACGCCACGCTGAACGTTGCCTGGCCTTGATGCATCAGGCTCAAACTGACTGGGAGCTGATTTCCACCGGCCTGTGGATCGAGCGATACGCCCGCAGTCTGGATGACATTCGTTCGGCCCTCGACTGGGGCTTTAACGCCCAAGGTCCGCAGGCATTGGCGATCCGTTTGACCGCGACGTCGACGGCCCTCTGGCAGGAATTGTCGCTGCTCAAGGAACATGGGGTTTACGTGCGCAAAGCGCTGGCCTTGCTTGAGGCGGCCCCCGCGCCCTGCCCTCACCTGCAAATGGCCCTCAAGCTCGCCCTCGGCAGTTCCTGCTACCACACCCAGGGCGGCACGGCCGAAACCATCGCCGCGTTCGTCAGCGCCAGAGCCCTGGCCAGGCACAACAACGACGTGGCCGGTCAACTGCGGGCGGTGTCGGGGCACATGGCGGTTAACCTCAGTTGCGGCCATTACCAAATGGCGCTGGAGCAGAGCCAGCTGTTCGACCGCCTGGGCGCACAGGGTGACCCCGTGCTGTCGCTGAGCACGCACCGCTTGCGCGTCCTGGCCCTGCACTTTGCCGGCAATCAGCAGCTGGCCCGGGTGAATGCCGAACAGGTCATCCAGCGCATGGCCCACAGCGGACACCTCAACCGTTTCACCCACGGTTTCGGCGTGCAATACGATCAGAGCGTGGCCGCCCTGACGATTCTGGCGCGCATCCTCTGGCTGCAAGGTCAACCGGAACAAGCCTGGCGCACCGCCCGTCAGGCACTGGACATCGCGCTCCAGATCAACCACGGCACCTCCATTTGCTACACCCTGGCGCTGGCCGGCTGCCTGATCGCCCACTACAACGGCGACAGTAAAACCGCTCGCGAACTTTTACGGCTGCTGCTGGAGCAGGCGCAGAAACATTCGGTGCTGCTGTTTTATTCGTGGGCGCAACACTATGCGCAGGTGATTGACCAGGCTGAAGCACCGTCAACGCCACCATCGGGCGCCGGGCTGATCAAGGAAATCATGGTCACGCTGGACACCGCGTTCGTCGATGAAACCTTGTTGCAACGGGCCGATACGGGGGCGGCGGGATGGAGCACGGCGGAGATATTGCGGGCCAGGGCTGATGCATTGCTGGCTGAGGAATATCCACCAGAGGTGGATTGTTTGAGCGGACGCTATCGCGAGCAAGCTCACTCCAACACAAGCGCGGTGGCGGAAGAGGTATTGGTTCGGGCGTTGAACGTGGCCAGGCATCAGGGCGCCCTGGCCTGGGAACTGCGCAGCGCCACCTCACTGGCGCAACTGTGGCAGCGCCAGGGTTTGTACCGGCAAGCCCACGAACTGCTGGCGCCGATCTACAACCGGTTCACCGAAGGCTTTGCCACGCCGGACCTGAGCAAAGTCCGGCGGCTACTCGACGAGCTCCATGGGCAACTGCACGCCTGAGATCCAGCGCGCACGGCTGATGTAATGCGAGTAGCGCCGCTCGAACGTGCGCAGGTGGCCGCTGTGCTCGAGTTTCTCCAGGGCATAGGTGCGCGTGGTGTTGAGCAAGCGATAACGCGTCGTGCCGTTGACCTGATCCATCGAGAGCAACGACTTGGCGGCCAGCCGCTGCACCAGTGCCGCCAGTTGATTGGGCTTGAGCACCTCGCAACTGCTCACGCCAATCGCCGCGTCGAGGGTGAAGGACATCTTGAACACCGAGAGGCGCTGCAACACGGTTTGCTCCAACGGGCTCAGCCGTTCATAGCTCCAGTCCAGCGCGGCCTTGAGGGTCTGATGCCGGGGGACGGCCGTGCGCCGACCCTGGGTCAGCAACTGAAAACAGTTATCCAGTTGAGCCTGCAAACCGACCAGCGCTAGCGCGTCGATCTGCGCCGCTGCCAGTTCAATGGCCAGCGGCAAACCGTCGAGCCGCCGACAGATTTCACGCACCGCCTTCAGATCCTGTTCGCGCAGGGCAAACCCTTGTTGAAGGGCTCGGGCGCGACTGACGAACAACTGCACCGCCGAGTAGCCCATGGCCTCGGCCACGCTGTGCAACGCCGACGCGGGCGGCACCGCCAGGGACGGCAAGCGCTGAATCGTTTCCCCCGTCGCCATGAGCGGTTCACGACTGGTGACGAGGATCGACAGCCGAGGCGCCGACGCCAGCAAATCGTCGACCAATGTCCGGCAGCGTTCCAATAGGTGTTCGCAGTTGTCGAGCACCCACAACATATGCCGATTCGCCAACACGTCCAGGGTCGTGCTGACTTCCAGTTCCAGGGTTTGAGTCAGATGGTCGACCACTTGCGCGGGGTCATCGAGCGCCGCGAAATCCACCAGCCACACGCCATCTTCATAGTGCTGCAACAGCAGTTCGGCCACGCGCAGCGCCACGGTGGTTTTGCCGATGCCGCCGGGACCGACCAGGGTCATGAAACGCCGCACCGGCAACTGCCGGACCAGACTGCCGACTATCGAATCCCGGCCAGTGACAGGCGTGAGCCGTGCCGGCAAATTGTGTTGATGTTTTTGTGCAGTCTCAAGCGAGACCAAAGTACCCGCAGGCACCCGCTCCACCGGGGCAATAAAGCTGTAGCCGCGCTGGGGAATGTTGACGATGTAGCGCTGGCCATCCTGCCCGTCGCCCAGGGCCCGACGCAGCGCCGCAATGTGCACGCGCAGGTTGATTTCTTCGACCACGGACGTCGGCCAGACGTGGGCAATCAACTCGTCCTTACTGACCACATGGCCGGCGCGCTCGACCAGCACCTGGAGGATATCCAGTGCCCGACCGCCCATGCGCAGCGGCCGATCACCGTCCAGGATCAGCCGTTGCCGCTGGTGAAAGGCGTAGGGGCCGAACCGCAGCACCGTATCGCTGTTTAAATCTCTGAGGCTGTTCATGCACGTTTGCGTGCTGAAACCTGGCCCGGCTCACAGTGCAGAAATATCCGTCGCACCCACCTTCCAGGCTCCCGCACCTCCATTGCAAAGAGTTCACCGCTATCTTGGCAGGCCTCCGTGACGGTACAACTGCCATGGGGGGAGCGTCACGGCCATTGCGGTGCGCACAACGGCCAAGAACGCTCTAGCTGAACTGTTCGCGGTATTGCGTCGGGGTCAGACCGAGCTTTTCAGCGAACAGAAAGCGCATGTGCCGCACGCTGCCAAAGCCACTTTTGAAGGCCACGGTCTTGAGTGGCAGATCGCTGGTTTCCAGCAGATTCCTCGCGCAATCGATGCGCGCACTTTGCAGAAACTCCATGGGCGTCATGTTCACGTCCCGGGCGAACATCCGGGCGAAGTGCCGCGTGCTCATGTTCGCCAGGCTGGCCATGCGTTCGATGCTGAAGGCTTCGTCGAGGTGTTCGAGCACATGGTTCTGCACGCGGGTGATCGGTGTTTCATGCGGCGCGACAGTGGCCATCAACGGACTGAACTGCGCTTGCCCACCCTGGCGCTTCATGACCACCAGCAACACCTTGGCCACGTCCTGTGCGACTTTCTTGCCGTGGTCTTCGGCGACCACCGACAGGGCCAGGTCGATGCCGGCGGTGACGCCGCCGGAGGTGATGAGGTTGCGGTCTTGCACGTAAATCTGATCGGTCTCCACCGTCGCCTTGGGGAAACCTTTGATCAGTCGCTCGGTGTAATGCCAGTGCGTGGTGACGCGATAGCCGTCCAGCAGACCGGCATGCCCCAACACGAACGCACCGGTGCAGATCGAGCCGTAGCGCCCGGCGCGATCGACGGCGTCTTTGAGCCAGCACAGCAACGGCGGATGTTTTTCGTTGTACGCGCCCGGGCCGCCCGGCACCAGCAGCAGGTCATAGGCTTGATCGGCCTGATCGATGTGCAGATCGGTCTGCACGCTGACGCCATTGGAAGCGCGTAGCGCGCCATGTTCTGTTCCGAGGGTCGACAGCTCATAACGGTCATCCGCTGCCAGGTATCGATTGGCGATGGAAAACACTCCATCGGCCCGGCCATGTCGAGCAGCAGAAAGTCCGGGAACAACACCATAGCCACGGTTTTCATGGGTTCACAATCACTGAATTAAAAAATAATACTGGCTGAACACCGATCCCACAGGGGTTTCGTGTTCGGCATTAGGTGCTGTGCATTATGGCCAATGTACGGCGCCAGCGTCGGAGGAAATACCTCATTGCCAGTTCATCACTGTCAACCTGAACGCGACAGTATTTCAATTTACATCTACTTATTGCACCAGCCAGTAACCATTAACCTTCTCCTCACTCGGACGAATCAACGTCCCCACAGGAGATTTCATCATGCTGACCCTTCGCAAAGCCTCGGATCGCGGCGCCGCCAATCACGGTTGGTTGAAGTCGTTCCATACCTTTTCCTTCGCCAATTACCGCAACCCGAAAGAGCAGGGTTTTTCCGACCTGCTGGTGATCAACGATGACCGTGTGGCGGCCGGTAAAGGCTTCGGCCAGCACCCGCACCGCGACATGGAGATTTTCTCCTATGTCCTCGAAGGTGCGCTGGAACACAAGGACACCCTGGGCACCGGTTCGGTGATCCGCCCCGGCGACGTGCAATTGATGAGCGCCGGCAGCGGCGTGGCCCACAGCGAGTACAACCATTCGGCCACGCGGCCGGTGCACTTCCTGCAAATCTGGATCGTGCCGGACGTCAGCGGCGCCAAACCGCGTTATCAGCAAGAGCACTTCAGCACCCAGAAAAAACGCGGGCGCCTGCAACTGATCATCTCCCCCGACGGGGCCAAGGGTTCGCTGAAGGTGCGTCAGGATGCACGGGTGTATGCCGCGCTGATCGACGGCAAGGAAAGCGCCACGCTGGAACTGGCCGCCAACCGCTACGCCTATGTCCACGTGGCCCGTGGCAGCGTCGAACTCAACGGTATGCAGCTGCAAGAAGGTGATGGCGTGCGGGTTCGTGATGAACAGGTGCTGACGTTGAGCAACGGCGTGGATGCGGAAGTGCTGGTGTTTGACCTGCGCCCGCAGGAACTGCCGGAAATGCCATGACCGTGACTGACCTGAGGGCCTTTGCCCTCAGGGTTTTACCAACCGATCACAACCCCTGTGGCGAGGGAGCTTGCTCCCTCGCCACAGGGGTTGTGTTGGTTCTTCGACTCGCGGCGACTTATTCGCCGGTACCGGAAAACACCGCGACAATTTCATCGATGACCGCCCGAACCCTGGCGGTATGCCGCAAGTCCGCGTGGGTCACCAGCCAGACGTCATAGGGCACCGGTCGCGTGCGCTCCGGCCACAGCCTGACCAGCCCGTCCCTCTCCCCCATGTACACCGGAATTTCCCCGACCCCGAGCCCCGCCGCGATGGATCGGCGCACCAGCAGACTGGAACTCAGACTGGCCACAATCCGCCCGCGCCCCAGCGGTTCCGAGACCAGGGTCATGTCTTTGTTGCCTTGCAGATACGGCTGATACACCACCAGGTCATGCCCCTCGAACGCCGAGCCCGGCGCTGGCACGCCATGGGCATCCACGTAATCCTGCGAAGCAAACAAGCCCACCGGCCAACGTGCGATGCGACGGGCGATCAGGTCCGGGTTGTCCGGCCGGGTGTTGCGCACGGCGATGTCGGCTTCGCGTTTCGCCAGGCTGAGAATCTGCGTGGAAGCGTCCAGTTGCACGCGCACGTCGGGGTGCTGTTCATGCAAGTGGGCTATGGCCGGGATCAGAAAATCGATGGCCAGGGAATCGGTGGTGCTGACCCGCACCAGCCCGGTCAGTCGATCGTCGAGCCCTTGAATCCGGCGCTCCAGTTCCAACGCTGAATGCTCCATTTTTTCCACGGCCGTCAGCGCCGCCTCCCCCAGCGCTGTCAGCGCATAGCCTTCAGAGGTGCGCAGAAACAGCGTTGCACTCAATGACTTCTCCAGCGCCGCGATCCGTCGGCCGACCGTGGCCTGATCAACCCCCAGCACCCGCGCCGCGCCCCGGAGCGTCGACGCTCGGCACACCGCCAGAAACACCCGTGCGTCATCCCAATTCATACGGCTCTCTCGTTGACGCAGATTTGCATCACCATAGCGCAAACTCGCTGCGTTATTACATCAACCGATCGGGATAGTCTGGAGGCCAGCGTAAAACCTTCTCAGGACCTTTCCCATGCACAGCACATCGACCACCCCGCGCAGCGCGATCTGGCTGCCGATTTTCGCCGGCCTCAGCGCCAGCCTGGTCAGCATCGGCCTGGCGCGGTTTGCCTACACGCCGCTGATTCCCTCATTGATCCAGGCGCACTGGTTTTCCGCCAGCGACGTGGTGTACCTCGGCGCCGCCAACCTCGTCGGTTACCTGATCGGTGCGCTGATCGGCCGGCCACTGGCCAACCGCACGTCGAACAAAACGGCGTTGCGCCTGATGATGCTGGCCGTGACCTTGTCGTTTTTCGCCTGTGGTTTTCCGTTGTCGGTGAGCTGGTTCTTCGGCTGGCGCCTGCTGTCGGGGGTTGCCGGTGGCGCGATCATGGTGCTGGTGGCCGCGACGGTATTGCCCCATGTGCCGGCGTCCCGCCGAGGTCTGGCCAGCGGTGCGATTTTCCTCGGCATCGGCCTGGGCATCGCCGGCTCTGGGACGATTGTGCCGCCGCTGCTGAGCCTTGGCTTGCAGCAAACCTGGTTTGGCCTGGGTCTTCTGTCACTGCTTCTGACGGCCACGAGTTGGTTCGGCTGGCCGAAAGAGGCGCATCATCAAGCCGTTGCAGTGTCGACCGAGAAAACCACCACGCCAACCGACCCAGGGGTTTACCTGTTGTTCGCCCAATACGCCTTCATGGCCGCCGGGCTGGTGCCGGCCATGGTGTTCCTGGTGGATTACGTGGCCCGCGGTCTCGGCGCCGGGCCGCACATCGGCGCGCTGATCTGGGTGATGTACGGACTGGGCGCGATCATCGGGCCGGTGAGTTACGGTTTTCTGGCCGATCAACTCGGTGCGAAATTGAGCATCCGGCTGGTGCTGGTGGTGCAGGCAATTGCCGTCGGCCTGCTGTCGATTTCCAGCTCGTTCACGGCGCTGGCCGTGCTGGCCGTGATCCTCGGTTCGTTCCCGCCGGGCATCGTTCCACTGGCGCTGGCGCGGGTGCACGAACTGCTGCCGAACCATCACCAGCAGCAGATTGCCTGGAGCCGCGCGACGGTGTCGTTTGCCACCTTCCAGGCGATTGCAGGGTTTGCGTATTCGGCACTGTTCAATGCCAGCGGCGGTCAGCATGGGTTGTTGTTTGTGATTGCAGCGGGCGCGATTGTGGTTGCGCTGTTGCTGGAACAGGCCATGCGTTTGCTGAACAGACCCCCTGTGGGAGCGAGCTTGCTCGCGAAGACTTAAGCAGATTCAACATCAATGTGGCTGACACGACGCTATCGCGAGCAAGCTCGCTCCCACAGGGGATTGGTGGTTTGGACTGAATCATTTGTACATTCAAACGATCCCATTTACAGACGACGTTCCCGACAGGACTACGACATGACTTTGCCCCACACCATGACCCTGATTGAAATCACCGAGCCCGGTGGTCCCGAGGTGTTGAAGCCGCGCCAGGAACCGGTGCCCACGGCCGGCGCAGGCGAAGTGCTGATCCGTGTGCACGCCGCCGGGGTCAACCGTCCCGATGTGATTCAACGCGCTGGCAAGTACCCGATGAAACCCGGCATGAGCCCGATTCCCGGGCTGGAAGTGGCCGGTGAAGTGGTGGCCGTGGGCACCGGCGTCAGCGAATTCATTGTCGGCGACAACGTCTGTGCGCTGACCAATGGCGGCGGTTATGCGCAGTATTGCGTCGCACCGGCCAGCCAGACGCTGCCGATTCCAGAAGGCATGGATTGGGTGCATGCAGCGGCCGTCCCGGAAACCTTCTTCACGGTGTGGGCCAATCTGTTCGACATGGGTGGCGCCAGCAAAGGCCAGCGCGCGTTGATTCACGGCGGCACCAGCGGCATCGGCACCACTGCGTTGTTGCTCTGCCGCGAGTTCGGCGTCAAGGCCTTCGCCACGGCAGGCAGTGAGGAGAAGTGCGCGGCGATTCGCAAACTCGGCGCCGAGGCGATCAACTACCGCGACCAGGATTTCGTCCAGGTCATTGCGGAAAAAACCGCCGGCAAAGGCGTCAACGTGATCCTCGACATCATGGGCGGCTCGTACCTGAATCAGAACATCGCGGCACTGGGCATGGAAGGTCGCTTGGTGATGCTCGGCTTCCTCGGCGGTGCCCGTGCCAACGATGTCGACCTGATGGCGATCATGGGCAAGCGCGCGACGATCACCGGCTCGCTGATGCGCTCGCGCACCCGTGAAGAAAAAGCCTCGATCGCCGAACAACTGCGCGAATACGTGTGGCCGGTACTCGCCGCCGGGCGTTGCCTGCCGATGATCGACAAGGTTTACCCGTACACCGAGGCCGCGCAGGCCCATGCGCGGATGGAAGCCGGCGATCACATCGGCAAGATTGTGTTGCAGGTGGACTGATCAGTAACCCTCGCCGGCCGCCAATGCGCCGCCGATGATCGCGATGCCCGAGCTGGTGCCCAGTCGCGTGGCGCCGGCTTCGATCATCGCCAGTGCGGTCGGGTAATCACGCACGCCACCAGAGGCCTTGACGCCGATGTCGGGGCCGACGGTGCGACGCATCAGCGCAACGTCTTCCACGGTGGCGCCGCTGCGGCTGAAACCGGTCGAAGTCTTGACGAACGCGACCTTCAGTTCACGACAGATCTCGCAAGCCTTGACCTTTTCTGCATCGGTGAGCAGGCAGTTTTCCAGGATGACTTTCAGCGGCACCTTGCCGCACGCCTGCAACACCTGGGCGATGTCGTCGCGCACCTGATCGAACAAACCGTCCTTCAGCCAGCCGATGTTCAACACCATGTCCACTTCCCCGGCACCGGCGGCAATCGCCCGCTCGGCCTCGAAAGCCTTGGTGTCGCTCAGGCCGGCGCCCAGCGGGAAGCCGACCACCGCGCAGATATTCACGCGTTGCCCCTCAAGGCACTGAGCCGCATGAGGGACTTGGCCCGAATTCACGCACACCGAATAGAAGCCGTGCTCTGCGGCTTCGCGGCACAACGTGGCGATTTGCTCGCGGGAAGCATCGGGCGCCAGCAACGTATGATCGATGTACTGCGCCAGCGCTTGGGGTTCGAGGTGTGCCATCGCGAAAACTCCTGTTTGTATATTCAAATGCCCCTGCGCCACAATCGAGGGTGATTAGCGCAAAAACGTTACAAATCTCACAAATAATGTTACTTAAATAACACAAACAATCAACCCTGGAATGCCTGTGGACAGTAAAAAAGCCGAGCGTCTCAAGCTGATTCAACAAGCCCTGCAAGACCAGAGCGCCATTCATCTGCGCGAGATGGCGGCATTGCTGGACGTGTCCGAGATGACCCTGCGCCGCGACCTCAGCAAGTACACCGACCACCTGCGGCTGCTCGGTGGCTACATCACCAGAATCCACGATGGCAACGAGCCCGGCGATTACCGCGTGGCCGAACAGGACACCCGCCACGTCGAAGAAAAACGCCGCATCGGCAAACTCGCCGCCGGGTTTATCCAGCCGGGTGACACGGTGTTCTTCGACTGCGGCACCACCACGCCTTTCGTGATCGATTTCATTCCCGACGAGCTCGAGTTCACCGCCGTGTGCAACTCCCTGAACGTGCTGACCAAACTCTCGCAAAAACCCAACTGCCATATCGTGGTCTGCGGCGGCACGTTCCATCGCAAGAACCAGGTGTTCGAGAACACCAGCGAAACCGGCATTCTCGACAGCGTGCGCCTGACCTGGGCCTTCGTATCGGCCGCCGGCATCAGCCAGGACTTCGGCGTGACCTGCTTCAATTTCAATGAAGTGGAGGTCAAGCAGAAGGTCCTGCGCCAGGCGCAACAGCGGCTGCTGCTGGCCGACCACAGCAAATTCGACACGGTGCGCACCGCGCATTTCGCCAACCTTGGGGATTTCCAGTTCGTGGTCAGCGACAAGAAAATCCCCAAGGCCTACCGCGACGCGATTGCCGCCAGCGGCGCGCAGTTGATCATCTGATCAAGGCCTGTTGTTCCGCTGCATTCAGGTAACCGGTGGTGACGCAAAAATCCGCCGTCGCCCCCGCCGCCAACAAACGCACATGGCCCTTGGCAGACTCGGCGCGATAGCCTTCCGGTTCGCAGGTGGACGGCAGCACGAACGCCGCCACTTGCTGATCGGCGTTGTGCAGGATCCAGCGTGCGGCGTGGTCGAATTGCTCCGGACGGTAGCGGGTGTAGAACGCCGCGCCGTCTGGATGACTCAACAGAAAATGCGCATGACCGCTGTCGTCCGCCCGCACGCCGTCGAAGAAAAACACGATCTCGGGATCGTAGATATGTGGCTGATCCAGGCAGGTGAACTGCTCCGGGTCTTGCGCCAGCAGCTGCATGTATTCAGTCCAGGCCGGCGTCGGTTTGACGTGGGCCGGCACGCTGCTGCGCAAGCGCACCCGCTCGACACCCAAGGGCTCGATGAAACGGGCGCCTTCGACGTAGGCGTAATTCATGTGCGCCATGTACATCAGGTCCATCGGCTTGCCCGCCAGATTGGTCACCTGCATGGCGATGTCGAACAACCCTGAATCAGCGCGCAAGGTCACGCTGGGCGTGGCCAGGTATCTGTCACCAAAACCTTGCGCATATTCGTACTCGCCACCCAGGCGCAGGTAGCCGCCAGTGCCGTCTTCACCGACCTCCAGCCAGGCGCGATCCATCGCTGCGCAAGGCATCTCGCCGTGTAGCGGATGATCGTCCTCGGGGCTCGGGCAACCGTTGCGCAGCAGGCCGCTGTGAAACATGAAGCAGCCATAGGTGCCGATCACCGTCGGGCTCCGCCGGGGCTGGCTGAACAGGTTGCTCATGGTCAGGTTGCAACCGTCGAACACCGCGGACCAGATCATCTGTCCCTGATACGGCAACACCACCAGGCTACCGCGGCTGTTGGCCAATTCCAGCGCCAGCACGCCACTGGGATAGACCCAGGCACTGACCGTGAACGCTGCGGATTCCAGCAAGGTTTTTCGCGCCTCACCGAACTGCGACGGCTGCAAGTTGATCCGTGTGTTCATGAGGTCACCACCGCACCCACCGGCGCCCGCTCGCTGTCGGAATGACGCAGGCAACGCACCGCGTACATCACGATCACGATGAAGCACAGCAGCGGCACGCTATAGGCCAGTTGCATGTTGCCGCCGCTGTAATCGGACAGCAGGCCCTGGAAGATCGGGATGACCCCGCCACCGACAATGCTCATCACCAGCAGCGAACCGCCGACGCCGGTGTCTTCGCCCAGGCCGTCAATGGTCAGGCCGTAGATGGTCGGCCAGCACGGACCGAGGAACACGCTGACGCCGACGGCGGCGTACACCGCGGTGATGTTCGGCACCAGAATCGTATAAGCCAGCAACACGATGCACAGCACGCCGTACACCGCCAGCACCTTGGCCGGGTGCAGTTTGCGCATCAGCACGTTGGCGATCAGTTTGCCGACAAAATACGCAGCGAAGGTGGTCAGCAAAAACCACGAGGCACTGCGTTCGTTCATGCCGCCCAATTGCATCGCCAGGCGAATGGTGAAACTCCACACACCGACTTGCGCACCGACGTACAGAAACTGCGCCAACACACCAAAGGTGAAGCGCTTGTTGCGCCACAGTCGCGACAGGCTCTGGCCGAGGCTGGCGGTTTTCGTGCTGCTCGGTTGATTGCCCTTGCACTTTGGAAACCGGGTGATGGCGATCAGGATGAACATCAACACCAGTACCGCGATCATCCATTTGTACGGCAGCAAGGTGGACTGGATCATTTGCAGTTGCTGGACCGCTGCGTCCGAAGCGCTCATTTGCGTGAGCTGCTCGCGGGTAGCATCGGTGTCCTTGAACATCACGAAGCTGCCGACGTACACCCCGGCCATCGCGCCGAACGGGTGGAAGGTCTGGGAAATGTTCAGGCGACGGGTGCCGGTTTCACGCGGGCCCATCAGCGTCGAATAGGTGTTGCACGCAGTTTCGAGAAACGACAGCCCCGCCGCGATCACAAACAGCGCCAACAGGAACATGCCGTACTTGGCGGTCGACGCCGCCGGGAAGAACAGCAGGCAACCGAACATGTAGAGCATCAGGCCGATGAGGATGGTGGTCTTGTAACTGAAACGGCGGACCACCAGCGCGGCCGGAATCGCCACGAAGAAATAGCCCAGGTAAAACGCCGACTGCACAAACGCGGTCTGGAAATCGCTGAGCAGAAAGGCCTTCTTGAAATGCGCGATAAGCACGTCGTTCATGCTCGCGGCCGCCGCCCACAGCGCGAAGATGCTGCACAGCAAAATGAAGGCGAACCAGGGCGTGCGGTTCAGGTAGAAACCATCGGCCGTTTGTTGGAGCGGAGGCTTTGTCATTGTTGTTCTCCGTGGTGAGCGTTGAGGGGTGAATCAGCTCGAATTCAAGCGCCGAGTTGGCGCTGGAACTCAGCGAATGCCGTGGCGTCCGGGTAGGACGTCTGAGTGCCCAGGCCGGTGACCGAGCAGGCGGAATACGCCACGGCCTGGGTCATGGCGGCGCGGATGTCGCGGTCGCGGCTCCAGTGATGAATGAAGCAACCGATGAAGGCGTCGCCTGCGCCGGTGGTGTCGCGCGCGGCGACTGACAGGCCGGGAATCTGGAACTCGCCCTCCTCGCCCACATACAGCGCACCTTGCTGGCCAAGGGTGACGATGACGTGGCGAATGCCGTCGGCGATCAATGACTGGGCGGCTTTATGCGCTGACGCCGGGGAGTCCACGACCTGGCCGGTGATCAGCGCCAGCTCGGATTCGTTGGGCACCAGGAAATCCAGGTGCGCCAAATGCTCACGGCTCAGGCCGGACAAGGCTGGCGCCGGGTTGAGCAAGACTGGAATGTCGTGCGCGCGGCCGAATTCGATGGCGTGGTAAACGGTATCGACATTGATTTCGAGCTGCAGAACGATCAGTGAACACTCGCGCAATGCCTGGGCCGCCGCGTCGATATCCGCCGGGACCAGATGCGCGTTGGCGCCTTTGACGATGAGGATGCTGTTGTGCGAGTCGGCCTGGACGAAGATCGGCGCCACACCGCTGGACACGCCGGGTACGCGCTGCACGTAACGGGTGTCAATGCCGAAGCGTTGGAAATTGGCCAGGGTGTTATCGGCAAACATGTCATCGCCGACCTTGGTCAGCATCAGCACATCCGCCCCGAGCTTCGCCGCGGCAACCGCCTGATTGGCGCCCTTGCCGCCGCACCCGAGGGCAAAACCCGGTGCTTCGAGCGTCTCGCCCTGGGCCGGCATGCGGTCGATGTAGGTGATCAGATCCACCATGTTGCTGCCGATGACTGCGATCTTGCTCATTGCTATCCCACCTTGATCCGGCTTGCCAGACTGATGCTGGACGTTGTTGTTTTGTTATTTAAATAACATTTTGTGTGATTATTCAATCTTTTTTGTTGAGTGGGGTTTGAAGCAAAGACGAATGGCTTTGCGCATGGCTTTGGAGATGTGTGGTCTGTAATGGCCTCATCGCGGGCAAGCCCGCTCCCACAATGGAATGCGTACCCTGTGGGAGCGGGCTTGCCCGCGATGAGGCCAGAACAGTCACCGTCCAAGCCAGCCATTCACACGACTGTCGAATTTATCCCCACCTCCCCCACGCATCTGTTAAAACCCGAACTTTCCTTTTCATCCTCTGGGCCTCCTGCATGTTTTCAAACCTGATGAGCCGCATAAGCCGACGTTGGCTGCCCTGGCTGTGCATGGTCGCGCTGGTGGTCGGCTTGCCCGTGGGTTGCGGCGTCCTCAAATACAAGGAACGCGAACTGCTGTTCCGCATCGAGCCGGGCACCGCCGGCTGGTATCGCGGTTTGCCAACAGACGTCCAGGAATTCGATATCAAGCCCGCCAGCTTCAAGGCCGGGCAAAACCTGCATGCCTGGTGGTGGCCGGCCGCGCGTCGCGATGCGCCGTCGATCCTGTATTTGCACGGTGTGCGCTGGAACCTGACCGGCCAGGCGTTCCGTATCGAGCAGTTGCGGGCGATGGGGTATTCGGTGCTGGCCATCGATTACCGCGGCTTCGGCCAGAGCAAGGGGGATCTGCCGTCGGAAGCCAGTGTCTACGAGGACGCCCGGGTTGCCTGGGAGCGCTTCAAGGCGATGCAACCGGACGCCAACAAGCGCCTGATCTACGGCCATTCCCTGGGCGGCGCGGTGGCCATCGACCTCGCGGCAGACCTGGCGGCGCAGGCGAAAAAGGACCACAGCGCGATACCGGCGCGCGGTCTGGTGATCGAGTCCACGTTCACCTCACTGGGCGATGCCGTGGCGCAAGTGGCCGACAGCAACCTGCCGGTGAAATGGTTGCCGGTGCGCTGGCTGCTGTCGCAGAAATTTGATTCCATCGACAAGATCGTCGACATCGACATGCCGCTGCTGGTGGTGCATGGCCTGGCCGACCCGTTCATGCCCTCGCGGTTCAGCCAGCAGCTGTTCAATGCCGCCAGCGAACCCAAGCGTCTGCTGTTGATCCCCGGCGGCACGCACAACAACAGCATGAGCCGGGGTGGCAGCCAATACCGCCAGGCGCTCGAAGGCCTGATGAAGGCAAAACCACCGCAGATCGCCGGGCCTAGCGGTAACCCTGGGCTTGCAGGTTGAACAGCTGCGCATAGCGCCCGCCCGCCGCCACCAGACTGTCGTGATCGCCACGCTCAAGGATCGCCCCCTGATCCAGCACGATGATGTGGTCGGCGTTGCGCACGCTGGAAAACCGATGCGAGATCAGCAACGTCATGCGGCCTTCGGTGTGTTGGCTGAAATGCTCGAACACCGCCGCTTCCGCCGCCGGGTCGAGTGCCGAAGTCGGCTCGTCCAGAATCAGGATGTCGGCGTTACGGCGCATGTAAGCGCGGGACAAGGCGATCTTCTGCCACTGCCCCCCGGACAACTCCTGGCCGCCGGCAAACCAGCGGCCCAGTTGCGTGGCATAGCCTCGATCCAGCCCCTCGATAAACGGCGCGGCCATGCCTTCGGTGGCCGCTTCCTTCCAGCGTTGTTCATCGTTGAACGCCAGCGTGTCGCCGACGCCGATGTTCTCGCCGACAGAGAACTGATAGCGGATGTAATCCTGAAAAATCACGCCAATGCGCCGGCGTAGCGCGTCTTCTTCCCACGTCTGCAAATCGCTGCCGTCCAGCAGGATGCGCCCGTGATCGGGCCGATACAGACGGGTCAGCAACTTGATCAGCGTGGTCTTGCCCGAACCGTTCTCCCCCACCAGCGCCAGGCTGCGCCCCGGCACCAGGTGCAAGTCGATGCCTTCAAGGGCCGCGCGACTCGCACCCGGATAACGAAAACCAACGTTCTCGAATCGCAAACCATCGCCGGGCACCGCGCCCACCGTGAGATGCCCGGCATCGGCCACCACCGGCTCGGCGAGGTATTCGTAGAGGCTCGACAGGTACAAACCATCCTCATAGAGACCGCTGATGGCACTCAAACTGCTGCTCACCGCCGTCTGCCCCTGCTTGAACAGCACCAGGTACATGGTCATCTGCCCGAGGCTGATCTGGCCGTGGACGGTATCGACCACCACCCAGGCATAAGCCAGGTAAAACGCGCCAGTGCCGAGCAACCCCAGAACAAATCCCCAGCCATCGCGGCGCAGGGTCAGTCGCCGGTCTTCGGCATAGAGACGGGCAAACGTCTCGCGATAACGCTTCAACAGCAGCGGCGCGAAGCCGAACAGCTTGACCTCTTTGATGTAGCCCTCGTGGGAGAGCAGCGTCTCGATGTAATTCTGCTGCCGACTTTCCGGCGCCCGTCGCGTGAATAACCGGAACGCATCCCCGGAAAAATGCGCTTCGGCGAAAAACACCGGCAACGCACCGACCACCAGCAACACCAGCGCCCACGGCGAAAAATGCACCAGCAACACGCCGAAGCTGATCAACACGATCAGGTTCTGGACCAGCCCCAACGACTTCATTACCAACGCCAAGGGCCGCGTCGACGCTTCGCGCCGCACACGCACCAACTTGTCGTAAAACTCGGAATTCTCGAACTGCACCAGCGACAACGTCTGGGCCTTCTCCAGAATCATCGTGTTGACCTTCTGCCCCAACTGCACCCGCAACAGCGACTGCTGAACCGACAGCGCCCGCTGCGTCCCGGACAGCAACGCGAGCACGCCCGCCTCGAGCAACACGTAACGCACCACCGGCCACAACGGCGCACTGCCCTGCTGCGCGTGCAATTGCATGGCCGCGACGACCGCATCGACAATACGTTGGCCCAGCCAGGCGGCCAGGGCCGGTAGGACACCGGCGATCAGGGTGGCGAGGACCAGGCCGAGAAACAGCCCGCGAGAGGTGCCCCAGACCAGGAGCAAGGCGCGTCGGGCCTGGTCGAGCAATGAGGTGAAACGGGAAAGTGCCGCAGGCATGGATTGGTGAACTCGACAAAGGTTGCTGAATACAACAATTCGCTATGGTACTTCAGCCCGGCGCCATCCATTGGTCGACTCACTCAGGAGCACACTAGCGCAACCTGCCGACTCGACTAGCCTACTCCTCAATAGCACGTTAAGACGGCAAACGAAGTTGATTACCAAAGGGGGGTAACCAGTATTGGCAGGGGGCATTGAGGAACGGATATGGGCACTCGACGGCTTTCGCAGAAGCAAATCGAGATTGCGCGCGACTTGCACAATCATGTGGAAGGCCAAGCAACCCTCGCCGTCATGAAATCAGCGCTCTTACTGACAGCTCACGCGTTTCTGTGCGCCGCATATATTCAGGTTGCCCTCAGTATCAAGATTTTCGAACACTGGACCTACGACTGGGCAGATATTCTGTTCATTGACTCAGGTGTGATAATTCTGTGCGCCTTGCTTGCATCTTTAAAAGCGATCTGGCCAAAGATGGAATCGACCGAAGAAAACAAGTTATTGTTTTTTGCGGGCATTGGGGAATATCCGACCGCTGATGAATATGTAACGGCGTACCGGAAAGTTTCAGACGAAGTACTCGTTTTAATGCTTTTATCCAACGTTTACGGAAAGTCAGAATGGCTGAGAAAAACCTTCTGGTTTATTCGGTTAGCTATCAGCTTCTCGGCAATAGGCACCTTACTGTGTGTCGTCTCAGTTTGCTTTCTCAGTCTTCCCCCATCTCCCCAACCCCAGCCCCAGCCCCAACTTCATCGAAACGTTAAGGAGACTTTTCGGCGTATAGACACCACGCCTGTAACAGCCGATCAAGAAACATCAGCCATTTCCTCGACCTTTTGAAAGCTTTCCCACGTACAGGGCGTACTGAAATTTGTGGCGAGGGAGCTTGCTCCCGCTGGGCTGCGAAGCGGCCCAAAAGGCCCTTAAAGGCCCTTAAAGGCGATCACCGGCGACCCGGCCACCGCGGCCTGCCAGGTTCAACCTAGGCGTTTAACGATGCGCGTTTAAAGACACTCAGTGTTACGTCCCGAAGGCTACAAATCCTTGCGCCGTTACCTACGGTTAAGACAGAATCCGCCGGCTTGTGAGCCTTGCCCCTGGCCTCTATTGTTTCCCTGCCACTGCCTATCAGTGGTCGGGTTTAGTAGCCCAGTATCTAGCAAGGTGCATAAGCACCTATCAATCAGGTATTCATTTACCTGCACTTGATGGTGGCTGTGCGCAGGGCGCTCTCGGGCGCGCCGGATTGCTAGGTCCCCGGTCTACTAACCTGCGAACAGCCGCCACCCTTATGTTTAGTAGCAAGAGGGTTGCGGCTTCACTAAAGGACTTAGCTTATGTTCAAAGTTACACCGAATCCGCCGGACACCGATCCGGCATCCCCGTACGAGTCTGTCGACTCAAAAAAACTCAACGAGGCGGCCGAGCGCGCCCTCGATTTCTATCTCAATCCGGCAGCGCTCATGAACAATACTCCACGCAAACCCAGCACTATTTTCATGATCGCGCCTGACATCGACCATGAAACCTTGCTGGTTCAGACGTGTGAGAATTTGGCCTCGGCCAGTGTCATGGCCGGCGACGTGGCAGCATTGGTAGAAGGTCCCCATCGGCACACCATTTTGGCGCTTCAGCAGGTCATCATGCTGGGGGAACTGGCGGCGAACCGAATGCTGGACAACTTCGTTCCGCCTAAGTAATCACTCTTCCCCTTAGCGAGGGTTTGTTCCTCGCTAAGGGGAAGCGAAGACACGATGTCCGCTTACTGACTCAACATTTCAACGTTCGAAAGCCTCTACCACTCCCCCCTGAAACCGCGCCCGATACCGCCCCGGACTCTCCCCCGTCCACTTCTTGAACGCCCGATGGAACGCACTCGGTTCCTGAAACCCCAGCTGCTCGGCAATATCACTGATACTCGCCCGACTCTCACGCAACTGCTCAAACGCCACCCCGCGCCGCACTTCATCCTTGATCTCCTGATACGAACACCCTTCCCGCTCCAGCTTGCGGCGGAAGGTGCTGGGGCTCAGGTGTTGTTCCAGGGCAAACGCCTGCAACGTCGGCCATTGGCTGTAATGGCTATTGCGCAGGCGCTGGTGGACTTGCGACGCCAGGCCATGCTGGTTGCGGAAGCGGATCACCAGCCATTGCGGTGCGGTGCGCAGGAACACTTTCAGTGAGGCCAGGTCCTGGACCACCGGCAGGCGCAGGTAGTGGCTGGCGAATTCGATTTCGGTGCGTTCGGCGCCGAAGGTCAGATTGGGGCCCCAGAGCAATCGGTCGTCGCTGAGGGAAACGCGCTCGTGGCGAAAATCGGCACGGTCGATGGGGATGCGCCGCCCGCCCAGCCAGCACAGCAGGCTGATCATCAACACCAGGAACGTCTCTTCACCGAAACGGCTGGCGTCTTCGTTCTTCGCGTGGGTGTCCAGGCTGATGACCGCGCGTTTGCCGCGCACGGTCAGGGTGCCGCGAAAGTCGCGCAGGAACAGCGCGAAGTTGGCCAGGCACTGGCGCATGGCTTTGTGCAGGTCGGGTTCCTGGATCAAGGCGCGGCAGATCAGCGCGAAGCTGCCGGGCGGCATGCCGTGGGAGTCGAGGCGGAAGAATTCGTCGTTCAATTCGCGGATCTGAATCAGCCATAGCGCAGCAAACGCGCTGGCCGGCACGCGTGCGGTCGGCTGCTCGATCAATACCGGGTCGATGCCCGCCTCTTCCAGCGCAGCTCGCGAACGCTGCGGATTGTCCCCCTGCCCATGGGTCATCGCCTGCACGAAGTAGGCCGCCACCGAGTCCTTTTCCCGCATTTGAACGTTTATCTCCCCATCGCCCGACTGGCAAAAAACACCAGCACCGTTGAACAGTTGCGGCATAGGACAACCGCCCTGCCGGTTCTAGACTCGCGGCCAATAGTACGCCTTCGGCCGTTACGTCGGCCAAGGTATCGCAGGGTTTGATCGGAAGGACGGAACATGAATCTGCAAAACATCGGCGTGATCGGCGCAGGCACCATGGGCAACGGCATTGCGCAAGTCTGCGCCCTGGCCGGCTTCAACGTGACCTTGATCGACATCTCCGAGAGCGCTCTGCAAAAAGCCCTGGCCACGGTTGGCAAAAACCTCGACCGGCAGATTGCCAAGGAAACCCTGACCGAGTCGCAAAAGCTCGACGCCCTCGCCAGGATCCGCACCAGCACCGATTACAGCAGCCTGCACAATGTGCAGCTGGTGATCGAAGCCGCCACCGAAAACCTCGACCTGAAACTGCGCGTGCTTAAACAGATTGCCGCGCAGGTCAGCGCCGAATGCGTGATTGCCTCCAATACCTCGTCGCTGTCGATTACCCAACTCGCCGCCAGCGTTAGCCAACCTGAGCGTTTCATCGGCCTGCACTTCTTCAACCCGGTGCCGGTGATGGGCCTGATCGAAGTGATCCGCGGCCTGCAAACCAGCGACGCGACCCACGCCCTGGCGCTGGACATGGCCACCACCCTCGGCAAAACCGCGATCACCGCCGGCAACCGTCCGGGCTTCGTGGTCAACCGGATTCTGGTGCCGATGATCAACGAAGCGATTCTGGTGTTCCAGGAAGGCCTGGCCAGCGCCGATGACATCGACGCCGGCATGCGCCTGGGCTGCAACCAGCCCATCGGCCCGCTGGCGTTGGCCGACCTGATTGGTCTGGACACCGTGCTGGCGATTCTCGAAGCCTTCTACGATGGCTTCAACGACAGCAAATACCGCCCCGCTCCGCTGCTCAAGGAGATGGTCGCCGCCGGTTACCTGGGACGCAAGACAGGACGTGGCTTCCATGCCTATGCCTGAGCGTTGCTCGCGCTTCGCCGAGTACCGGGACATCGTGCTGGAGTTGTTCGCCAGCAAGGGGTTCGGGCAGGTCGGCATGCGTGAGCTGGCAACGTGCCTGGGGCTGTCCCCGGGCTCGTTGTATCACCATTACCCGAGCAAGCAGCACTTGCTGCTCGACCTGATCGAAGAGTTCTACGAAGAACTGCTGTCGACCCTGGGGCGCATCGATCAAAAAGCCTCGGCGAAACGCGACAAACTGCCCAACCTGATCCGCGCGCATTTGAATCTGCACCGGGAAATGCCATGGCATTTTCGTCTGGCGGAGCGCGACAGCGGCTGCCTGAACGCCGAGCAACAAGCGCGTGTTCGACAGCTGCGCGAGCAATACGAGCGCACGTTGCTGAAGATGCTCGGCGTCCCGGCCCGTCTCGGCGAACCGGGTTTGAAGGCCGCCGGACACGCCATCGCCAACTTGCTCAACAGCGCACCCGGCTGGCTGGCCCAGCATCCACTGGATGAAGCGCAGCGCGATGAGCTGCTGGAAAACCTGGTGACCGGCGCCGTCGAGCGCGTGCTGCGCCCGTCACCTGCCACGCGTGCGGTGGCCTGACCTTTCAAGCAATAAGCCCCGCCCCTCCCATAAAAAAAACGTCTAAACAAACCCGGCACAACCCCACGTCTAACGCTTTGCTACTTGGAGTCCATTCATAGACCAATGTGGGCCTCCAGTCCCACTGGTTACCGGGAGCAAAACATGAAAATCAATCCCTACCTCATCTTCAACGGCGACTGCAAAGCCGCTTTCACCTTCTATGAGCAAGCCCTGCAAGGTCAGATCGAAATGATGATGACCTTCGGCGAAAGCCCAGCGCGCGAGCACTTCCCCTCGGACTACCACAACTTGATCATCCATACCCGTCTAGCCTTGGGTGATCAGGCGATCATGGGTTCGGACACCACACCGGATCGCCCCACGGATGACATGAGCGGGTGTTCGGTCTCGCTGAACGTCGACAGCATTGCCGAAGCGGAACGTGTGTTCGGTGCGTTATCAGAAGACGGCAACGTGCAAATGCCACTGGAAAAGACTTTCTGGGCGGCACGCTTCGGGATGCTGGTGGATCGGTTCGGTGTGTCGTGGATGGTGAACTGCGAAAAGGATCAGTGACCTTTCAGGTGCAAAAAAGGCCGCCTTGGAAGGGTTGGGCTTTGTGGAAACTCCCGGACCGTCTGCTACCGTCAACAAGCGACCCCGCTTCGCAACGGTCCTGCCGGAGGAAATCCACCATGCCTGCTCATGACGCGTCCTGGTCCACCCGTTTCAAACTGTCGCTGCTGGCTGGAGGGCTCGCCGCCAGCCTGCTCGCGCTGAGTGGTTGCGCTACTGTCGATGCGCAGACCACCGCGTATGTGGGCGTCGAGCATCCTGCGCCGACGCTGGCCAGCGAAGTCGTCGTGCTACGCACCGAACCGCTGCGCCCGCACATCCGATTGGGTGAAGTGCTGATTGATGCGAGTGTCGATCCGGCCCCACCTATTACCGAAGTGGAACAAAAACTCCGGGAAGAAGCCGCCAAGCTCGGCGGCGACGCCGTGGTGGTGGTGTATGACCACATCCAAGCGGTGGGTGCCTATGTCAACGGGCCGCTGTGGGCTCGCGATGTACAAACCATCGAGGGCCGCAAACTCAAAGGAATTGTCATCAAATACAAGTAATACCTACCTCCCAGATGACAATGGAGACTGAACTTGAATGACGTGGTCGTTGCCCTGATCGTGTTCGCTTGCCTGTTCGGCACCGCCTTGCTCGGCTCTTACGTGCGGGAGCGATTACCCAGTCAACACCTGAGCGATGACTCCGTCGCCGTCGTAAAGCTCGCCACCGGCCTGATCGCAACCATGTCGGCGCTAGTTCTGGGTCTGCTCGTCTCGTCCGCCAAAAGTACTTTCGACACGGCCAACGCCGAACTGGAGGGCGCAGCGGCCGAAGTCGTTCAGTTTGATCGGATGCTGGCCCGCTATGGACCGGACACCCAAGAGATCCGCACTCGTCTTAAGCACAATTACGCTGAAGTCGTACAAATGCTTGCCTCGCGCAACCGAACTCAATTGGAAAAACTCGACGCCCCCGAAGCGATAGCCCGCTCTGAGGCGCTGCAACGCCAAGTGGAAGCACTCTCTCCCACGACCGACAGCCAGCGTACACTCAAGGCGTCCGCCTTGCAGATCATGAATACGGTGTTCGCAGCACGCTGGCTGACCCTGCTTCAGTCCAATCAATCGATCCCGCCTGTCATGCTGGTTATTCTGACGTCATGGCTGGCGATAATCTTCGGATCATTCGGATTGTTCTCACCGCGCAATGGCACGATTGTGGTGGTGTTGCTGTTATGTGCGCTGTCGACCGCGGCGACGATTTTGCTGGTTGAAGAGCTGAATCGACCATTGGACGGGTTTATCAGTGTGTCGCTTGATCCGATGTGGCATACGCTGAATCGACTCGGACAATAAACCGGTACGGCGCTGGAAGAGAACCTTCACACTCGCATCCCGGCCCATAGCCTTGCGCTTTGCCATCGATGGTCACCTGACGTTCAGTTCAATCGCTGGCTGTTTCATCTGCATTCTTTCGCGTAATGCCTAACCCTTCACGCAAACCACCTGCCGCAAGGTGTGCACCACCTCCACCAGTTCGCGCTGGGCGTGCATGACGTGGTCGATGTCTTTATAGGCCATCGGGATCTCATCAATGACCGCCGCATCCTTGCGGCACTCGACATGGGCGGTGGCGCGGATCTGGTCTTCGACGGTGAACAGGCTTTTCGCTTGGGTACGGCTCATGACGCGACCGGCGCCGTGACTGCAGGAGCAGAACGATTGCTCGTTGCCGAGCCCGCGAACGATGAAGCTTTTCGCCCCCATCGATCCCGGAATGATCCCCAACTCGCCCTTCTGCGCCGACACCGCGCCCTTGCGGGTGACCAGAATATCCTGACCAAAGTGCCGCTCTTTCTGCACGTAGTTGTGGTGACAGTTCACCGCCTCCAGCGCGACTTCGAACGGTTTGCTGATCACTTTTCGTGTCGCCTGAATCACCGAGTGCATCATCAACGCGCGGTTCTGTCTGGCGAAATCCTGAGCCCAGCCGACGGCTTCGACGTAATCATCAAAATGCCGGCTGCCTTCCTCGAAGTAGGCCAGGTCGCGGTCCGGCAGATCGGCGAGGTGCTGGCGCATGTCGGCCTGAGCCAGTTGAATGAACAGGTTACCGATGGCGTTGCCAACCCCGCGTGAACCGCTGTGCAGCATGAACCAGACCCGGTTGGTTTCATCCAGGCACACCTCGATGAAGTGGTTACCGCTGCCCAGCGTGCCCAAATGTCCGCGATTGTTGGTGTTGGCGAGTTTCGGGTATTTATCGGTAATCGCCTTGAACCGTGGGTTCAGCACCGCCCAGGCCTGATCGGCCTGCTTGGGGACGCTGTCCCAGGCGCCTTTGTCGCGGATGCCACGACCCACTGTGCGGCCATGGGGCACCGCTTTTTCGATTGCGCAGCGCAATCCATGCAGATTGTCCGGCAAATCAGCGGCGGTCAGCGACGTGCGCGCGGCGATCATGCCGCAGCCAATATCCACGCCCACGGCGGCAGGAATAATCGCGCCTACGGTCGGAATCACACTTCCGATGGTCGAGCCTTTGCCCAAATGCACGTCAGGCATCACCGCCAGGTGTTTGAAGATAAACGGCATCTTCGCGGTGTTGATCAATTGCTGCCGGGCTTCGTTTTCTACCGGGACGCCTTCGGTCCAGAGCTTGATCGGTTTGCCGTTGGCGACTTCCAGTAGTTGGTAGGTAGGTGCTTGCATGTTTTCGAACAAGTGGCGCTTGGGCCCCTCGAATTCCTCGGTTATTTCCTGGTTTCCATCAGCTTGTCAGCGAGCGCTTCGGCCCGCTTGATCAACAGGTTCTGCCTGGGCTCCTTTTGATGAAAGAAGCACCGCTATCTTACGCCCGAAGA
This sequence comes from Pseudomonas sp. UMAB-40, assembly GCF_900095275.1. NCBI lineage: Bacteria > Pseudomonadati > Pseudomonadota > Gammaproteobacteria > Pseudomonadales > Pseudomonadaceae > Pseudomonas > Pseudomonas sp. UMAB-40. The sequence continues at coordinate 180,893 of NZ_LT607562.1, read as the reverse complement.
GCCCCACCCAAGTGTCTGACGGCCAAGCAACACGCCAATGATTTCCTCCGTGTAGGAAATTTCATCTAACAATTCTCGGGCAATTTTCATACTGGGCTCGGTTATAAACGCGGGGATCACTTTAAGCCGTTATTAATCTCCGACTACTTCAAGAGAGTGACTACTGTGCTGAAAAACTCCGGATCGAACGCAGGCAAAAGCCCCATGCCCAACGTCCCGTCTCCAGCAAGTCCCAACGCGCCGCCCGCGGGACAAATACGCAGGAGCAGCAAGATTTTCCCCCCGATCGAAAGCGCCCAGGCGTATTCATCAAGCACTTTAGTCCCGTCCCCTCGAGCAGCGCCCGCTATCGCCCCAAAACCTGTACCGTTTTCAGTCCCCAGGACCTGTTCCAAGTGTGGGACCTATCACCAAGGCCCCTGCACGACTCCTCGAGCCAGTGAAGCACCTTCGCAAAAACCGGCTTCGGCGCTGGAAATGTATGAACGGCACCAGGCGAACTATCAGCCACAGGACCGGACTCAGCCGTTCGAAATCATGCATTCGGTGACGGATGACAACCTGAAGTTCAGTGACAAGAAGGCAACCGACGCCGAGCTTTTGAAAGTGGCGGACAAGAAGTTCACCCTCCGCCACTACACCACATCAAAAGACGGCCCCCCACCGTTCAACACTGTTTCTTCGAACTTTGAACTGGTGTACCGCAACATCAAAACATTGCAAAGAACCCAAGGCAGCAACACCAACCAGGATGATTGGGTGCGCCTGGGCAATACAGCGTTTACCTTCTTTCTCTTGGCAATCGACGGCGAGGTAGCGAACCGAAAGTTTCTCGCAGGGGCAACGCATTACGCGGAAATTGATCCAGAAAACCCGGAACAAATGAAGGCGGCAGGTCTGGACAATGCGGAGTTTTTCGCCTCCCCGGACTTGCTGCACATCAAGGATCTGTCGAGTGCCAAAGCGGTTAAAGGCCCGTTGAAAGACCTCAAGGCGCTGATGGTTGCAAGCTCCGGTCTAAAGCCCATCAGCTTGGGCCGTACACCTGCCCAAGGCTTGCTCAAAGCTATCGACGATCAGTTTGCTGGCACGTTGGAAGTGAAACTGCCGGGTTCGGTAAGCGTTGCTCAATGGCACAGGGTTTAGGGAGAAATCTACACCAGGGGAACGTTCTGTCTTGCTGTTTCCTTGTCGCCAGATCATCGTCAGCAGGCATCACACGGCCAATGGGGCCGATGGGGCCGATGACGGGGCACAAGATCGACAGGGTTCTACGCGTGAAGCCCCCAGCCGGGGGCTCTGACCGAATCAGCTACCCGCACTGCCGTGCGCTTCTTCAAAGAAGTAATCCTTCCAGCTGGCGGCCTTGTTTTTCAGCACGCCCAGTTCCTGGAGTTTTTCGGCATAGATAAAGGTGCGCTGCGGCACGACGGTGAAGTCGATTTCAGGGTCAGCGACGATTTTCTCAACCAGTGGGAGGGGCAATTTCGATTGCTCCACGCGGATATAGGTCTGGGCGGCGGCCGGCTTGTCGGCCTTGATGATTTGCTCGGCCTCGGCCAACGCCGCGTAGAACGCCTTGTAGGTTTTCGGGTTTTCGTCGTGGAATTTTTCGGTGGTGTACAACACGTTAAACGTGGCCTGGCCACCCAGTACGTCGTAGGAACTCAGCACCTTGTGCACGTTGGGGTTCTGCAGTTCCTGGTACTGGAACGGCGGGCTGGAAAAATGTGAGTTGATCTCCGAACCGCCGGCAATCAGCGCTGACGTCGCGTCCGGGTGGGCGAGGCTGATCGAGATGTCGTCAAACTTTTTGTAGTGTTCAGCGCCGAACTGCTTGGCCGTTTCGATCTGCAACGTGCGTGACTGGAAACCTACCCCCGCCGCCGGCACCGCGATGCGATCTTTTTCAGTGAAGTCTTTGAGGCTCTTCACGTTGGGATTATTGGTCAGCAGGTAATTGGGCATCGACCCCAGCGAGGCGATGGCCTTGACGTTCTGCTTGCCCTTGGTCCGGTCCCAGATGGTCAGCATCGGCGGCACGCCGGCCGACACCACATCCAGCGCGCCGGCCAGCAGCGCCTCGTTCATCGCCGTGGCACCGGAGATGCTGTTCCAGTCGACCTTGATGTCGAGCCCCTGCTCCTTGCCATGTTTCTCGATGAGTTGCTGATCGCGCACCACATCAAGGATCAGGTAACCGATGCCAAATTGCTGGGCAATGCTGATGTTGCCTTCGGCCTGAACGCCGGGGCTGAGTAACGCACTCACCGCCGCCACAGAGGCGACCAACAGGGTCAATGCGGAGCGCTTGAAGGGAGTTGCCATGAAAACCTCAATGTGATGGAAGAACCATGGCAGCACCGGGCCGCCGACAAAAAAAAGCGGCCGAGGCCGCAGATGTTGAATGTCGAACCAACTCTTCAGAGCTTGGCGATGGACACCTCGGTGGATTTGACGAAGGCAATCACCTCGCTGCCCACTTTCAATTCAAGGTCGCGCACTGAACGGGTGGTAATCACCGAGGTGACAATGCCGGACGCGGTTTGCACGTCGATTTCGGAAACCACTTCGCCCTGCACGATTTCCTTGATGACGCCTTTGAACTGGTTGCGGACGTTGATCGCTTTGATGGTCATGTTGAGGCTTCCTGTCTGGTGTCGGACACATCCGCATGGATGCGCAGGCCTTCAAGGTGCACCAGCCAAACCAACAACAAAAGGAATATATAATTATCTATTTATACGAATATAGAATATGCAGATCTGCAAGCGGACGGCTGGAGGATTGGGTCAACACTCCACTTCGATAAGAACCAAAAAGAATTAATAAATACAAAAACAGTATTTATGGCTATATGAATACCCGCGTACTCTCAGGTTATCCCGTCATTCATCACCACAGTGAAGTGCCCCATGAATCCGACTGACAACCTCATCGACTTCGCCAGCTACCGTAAACGCAAACAGGCTCAGCAACGGGCACGGGCCATGTGGGAGATGTACGCACGCAATGCCGGTCTACAGGCTTATCAATGGATTCAGGCATGCCAATCGACCGAGACACGTCAGGCGTGAATGCGAACGAACCCTCGCGCTTTCTGGCGAGCGCGGACGAACCGGTACTGGATTTGAATAACCTTGAGCATCTGGAGGAAGACCCAATCTGCGAGCGGGTTGCGCAGAACCTGCAACGTCTGCGGAGCAAGCGTCATCTGTCCCTCGACGCTCTGGCCCGACAATGCGGTGTGAGCCGGGCCATGCTCGCTCAGATCGAATCAGGACGCAGCGTGCCCTCGATCAAGGTGCTGTGCAAAATCGCCAAGGGCCTGAAGGTTTCGGTGGCCGCGTTTCTTGAGCATCGGGCTTTCGAAGGGGTGGCAGTGCTGTCGGCCAGCCAGAGCAAACGCCTGGTCAGTGCAAGCGGCGCGTTTGTCAGCCGCGCGTTGTTCCCGTTCGACGTGGCGCGCCAATCGGAGTTTTACGAACTGCGCCTGAGCCCTTTGGGTGAGGACGTCTCCGAGGGGCATGGCCCGGGCGTTCAGGAAAACCTGGTGGTGTCTCAAGGCGTGCTGGAAATCAGCGTCAACGACGAGCGTTACCTGCTCTCCACCGGTGATTCGATTCTGTTTTATGCCGACCAGCCCCACCGCTATCGCAACCCTGCCGACAGTGAAGCGGTGGCGTACCTGGTGGTGACTTACCCGGAACGCCTGGACTGACAAACACCAAGCCTGGCTCCTACGAAAAGCAAAAGCACATGAAAAAGCCCGGCTAATTCGCATTAGCCGGGCTTTTTCAATGGCGATGGATCAGCAGGTGCAGCACATCAGCGGCATGCCATTGCAGCTCATCATCATCGGCATGCTGCAGTCGTTCATCATCTTCATCATCAGAGCGCAGCAGTTTTTCATCATGTCCATGTTCATGCCGGCCATCGGCATGATTTTGCACATCATGCAGTCAGCCATCAGGGTGCATTCCATCACGCACTTCATCGATGGCATCGGCATGCCCATCATCGGCATCGGCATCATCATGTTCATCATCGGCATGGCCATGGCCGACTGAGACATGCACATCATGCTCATGTTGCCGCAATGCATCATCATCGGCATGCCGCAGTTCATCATCATCTGCATCATTTCAGCGCTGTTCTTGAACATCGCCATGTCCATGCCAGCGGCCGGCATCATCTTGCACATCATGCCGTCGTCCATCATCTCGCAGCTCATGGTCGCCATCATCATCGGCATGCCCATCATCGGCATCATCGGCATGTTGGCGTTCATCGGCATTTGCATCTGCATGGCGTTCATCATGGTGTGGCTCCCTGAAGGATTGATAGTTGGACAAAGCTGATGGAGCGGATTCTAAGCAATGGCCAACGCACAACAAGATGACGATCAAACAGCTGGAAACAACGCTGGAGCAACCTTAACGGGGCGAACAGAACGCCGGCATCTGCCACAACGAGCTTTCAGCTTTGATGACAGATACCTTGAGAGTCATAGCGCGTTTTGTCCGGTTATGGATATGCGCTCGAAGCCTATACAAATAACCGAAAGAAATAATCGTTCTAAACAGCGCCGGGTCATTTTCAATAAGGGATCGATAACTCCACCCAGAGGTTATCTGGCGCATAACTCAGGCCGACCGGGTGACTCGGATCCGTCGGTGAATCACTGAAGGCCTTGAGTTCGACGGCCGGTTGACCATCACCTGAAACAACCCGCTGTTTCGTCCTCTGCTGCAAGGCACTCAGCAGATCCGGATAGGGCATTTTCCAGTCTTTGCCTTTCGCAACATCAGCGTCCACCGGGATCATCGCCACCAATCGGGGATCGTGCATTTTCTCCAGCCCTGCAGCACGAGCGGTGGCGTTGTGGCTGCAGTGATGACCGACTTTGTAGAGCGTGACGCGGGCGAGGATGTCATCGCGCGTCAGTGGCGCAGGCTCGCCTGTCACCGCCTCTTTGGGATAGGTCTGATCGCCCCAGGACAGCCAGTTACCCACTTGGGCATCGCCGGGGAAGAGCAGGATCTGTCCGTCCGGCAGTTCGAACGCCAGCACCAGACTCGTGTTGTTAGTGTCCGAATCCATCTTCAAGGCCAGGGTCTCCGCCCCATCCAGCCATTCGTCTTCGATGCAACGCCATTGGTTGTCGGCGCTAAAATAGCGTTGTTCGATGCTGGCCGAATCTTCACCCTCCTCGGTATGGGTCTCGGAATCGCTTTGCGCCTTTGCGCACACACGCTGATAAGGCGGGGCAAACGGGATATCGGCAGCGGGAGGAACCACGCCGTTGAGCCGTTGTGTCCGCTCCTCCAAGGCCATGGCTTCGTCCAGGCTGGTCATGTAGACCTCTTTACCCGCCCCTTTGCCCGGCAAGTCCTTGCGCAAACGCGCTTCGGAGCGCGGCGGTCCCATGACATACGCCTTGAGCGTTTCGAGGGCGGCAGGTCGCACAACATCTCCGGGGTCCAGATAGCGGGTCGCTTTCGATCCGGCCTTGGCCTTGAGCTTTTCGAGGGTCGTGCGCTTGTCCTTATCGGCCGCAGCGGCAAGCGGCTCGATGAACGCCGACAGGCCATGCACCGTCTTGATTCGCGCATCCTCGTGCAGTGCCGTACCGCTCCCACTCAGGCCCACGACACTGGCCAACGCCACTTTCGCCTTTTTGAAGCGGGCATGCAGCGCAACTGCCTGGGCATCATTCAGGTCCTCGGTCCAGGCCAGCCAGAGTTCACCGATGCGGAAGTCATCACCCAAAAAACGCGCTTGCTCATAGAGGAAGCCGGACAGGTGATCATGATGTTCGTGGGTCACTACTACCAGGTCCAGCGAACCGCCGGTGGTCTTGTGAATGTCGTCGACGATGCGTGCCATTTTCAGCTTGCCGTCCTTCGCCCCTTGAAGCACGCCGCAGTCGATCAAAACATGGCGAGATGTCCCTGCTTCCGTATAACGAAGCAGAAAGCAGTCGCCGAGAATTCCGCGGTACATGCGAATTGCTACCTTGCCTTGCACATCAGCCTGGGTCATGGCGTCACACTCCTCGGTGGGTCATGGCAAAGGGATTATCGTCCGGGCTCGGCTGTCGATACGTCAGGGCAAGGCCGTCATTGCCGGTTTGAAGGAAGCGTCGCTGGTCGTCCAGACGCTCATCGTCATTGATGCGCTTACGGATGACGTAGCGCAGGCTGCCATCACGCAGGTCAATGATCAGTGTCGCGCCACCCCGAAAAGTGAAGTCATACGGGCTATGACCTTTCTCCCGGGGCGGTTGCAGATCTTCCTGGCGTTGTTGCTCGACATCGAAATAGCCGCGACGACGCTGAGTAATCTCGACCACCAGTTGCCGAAGATCCTGCCCGTCCGGCCCTGCCCTGCGACACGTTCGGACCGAGTGCACTTCCACGGCCGGTTGAACACCATCTCCTGCGATGAACAATGCACCTTGCATCCTTGTGGCGTCCGGTTGGGCCGCGAAGTAAATCCCTAATGCCTTCTCCCATTCTGCGTCGTGCGCTGACTCTGCCATCAGCCAGTTCCATACAACTTGTCGATTGTGCTCTGACTGCAGATACGCCTTGCCCCGCAGGTACTGTGGCGTGAGATCGAGCGATCCCCCCAACCAGTTGCGTGACGGTTTCGGGGGCGCTTCGAAGTCGAGAAGGTCGTCGGCGGTCAGTTGAAGTTCGTCTGTTTGATAACCCTTCAGTGATTCCCAAAGCAAGCTGTCCGGCGCCAGCGACAGGCACTTGTCCGGAAAAATGCCGCGCCGGCGAAAGGCCTGGATCACGGCCAGGCGATAGTGCATGGGGTCATCCGGCACAAGGTCGTTATCGGCCGTGACGATCGCCCGCAAAAACTCACCAAAGTGCACATCCACCGGTGGCAAATAGTCCAGTGCGCGAATGCACATGCGCAGTACATGATCGGCAGACTTCACGGCTTCGCGGGTCAGGCGCGCGATCAGTTCTGTCGACAGGTTTGCCGTCGACGCCTTGTCATGCCCTGCCAGCCGAAAAAGATCGGTCGTGCGTTGTTCGTAAATGGTGATAAAAGCGTCGAAAACAGCGGCGACCAGTATCGCGCCGCGCTCATGAGGTTCGCTCAATCGCGAAAGTCGTGTCGGGTCCGGTAAACCGTCCTGGCCTTTCTCGTCGATGGCTTCGCGCAATGCCGAATAACGACCCGAAGCCTCACCGAACTGGCGAGCCAGGCCACTCAACCAGGACCGCTCACTCAAGTTGCCCCGGCGCGCCGCCAACTGACTGGAGACCACTTCGGGCAAGGTGAAATGCATCAATAGCGCGACAATATCGGCAAAGGCTTCATGAAACGCCAAACTGTCGACGCTGGTCGACTCGACGTAACGACGATGCAATCCATCCAGAATGGCGTGGGTTGTTTCATGGGCAACAATATCGTGGGACAGCGCCGTGAATATCCAGCCGCCCGGCAAGTTCACCCCGGCGTCACTCAGCGAAGCCTTGAAGTAACCGAACAACAACGCCTTTTTCGCCGGACTGTAATAGGCGTTGGCCTCGCGCAGTGCGTGGGGATAAATACGTAACCTGCGTACATAGACGTGGGTTGGTCTGTTGCGCTCATCTTCGACAACGCGGGGTGACCAGAACACCTTGCGGCCCAGCGCCCGCTCGAACACTTTGATGGTTTTCATCGCAACGGCGAAGACCATCTGCTGATGGAAACGCGGGTCACCCTCGGACGGCGCGATGCCGTCCTGAGCCAACAAATACGGGTTGTTCAAGTCCACCGGTTTGTAGAACTGGCCACTGGTTGGATCAACGTCGATGACTTCCAGATACTCGTTCACCGGCCCCGGCAACAGATCGGCTTCCCAGCGTTGTTCCCAAGGTAATTCGATGGTGGCGTGGTTGACCCCTACCGTTTCCATTTGAGTCGAGGCTTGCGGGTCGAATGCATAGACCCGCAGTTTGCGCATAGGCGGTGGTGGGTAGTCGGACTTATCCATTGCGGATCTCCTTGTCTGACGAACTGGCGTTAAAGCGATAACCCGACCCGAATCCATGGGCCGCCCCGGTGGCATAAGGTTTAGTTGGTGGGAGGCGCCGGGTCAAGTTGAGGTTTTTTTGTCCGCGACAACCATTCGTCGTATATCAAAACCCGGCGCGTAATCGGCGGCCCTGTCTGGCTTAGGGATTGCACAAGCCGGTCTTGGCAGCCCCAGAACGACGTAATTCTGACGCGGAGGCCATCTAATTAACGCTTGGTCAGTCCCCCCGGAGATGTAACGTGTCAACTCTCAATGAAATCGCAGCGAACCACGCGAGAAAAATGGCTATGGCAAAGGCAGAAGAGTCGACCGGGCTGAGTGAGCGACACCTTCAAGTAGTCGGTAGCGTCGAAATCCGCACCAGTGATGAAAAACCGCACGTCCCACTGCACTTCATCGCCGTGGCGCAGGACAACCACATTGCCCAGGCGGCTGGTTACTAACGTAGGCCCTGACGAAAAAACCCGGCGCAATGGCCGGGTTTTCCTTTAGTGACCATATGAAGCCCTTGCCGACGATTTTCGCCGACGCAACCTAAACTCAACTGACCACGAGCTCGCCGGCGATTGGCGGATGAGGCACTGTCATGTTCGAAATCTCAGAGGTGACGCGGGTGAAGCGCTTCGCCGCAAACACGGTTGGCCGAGATTTCGCTGTCGGCGACATACATGGCCACTTCACTCGGTTGCAGGTTGCGCTGAATGCAGCCAGGTTCAACCCCTTGGTCGATCGCTTGTTCAGCGTTGGCGACCTGATTGACCGCGGGCCCGAATGCCGTGACGCGCTCGATTGGCTGGACAAGCCGTGGTTCTACCCAGTGTGCGGCAATCATGATGACTACGTGGTTCACTTCAATACCTGCGATGTCGATAGCTGGATCTTCAACGGCGGCCTATGGTTTACGGAACTGTCGCTGTCCGAACAGAAAGAGTTCGCCGCGAAGTTCGCCGGGTTGCCTATCGCAATCGAAGTCGAAACAGCACAAGGCCTGATCGGCATCGTGCATGCCGATTGTCCATTTCCATCATGGGGGCAACTGCTTGGGGAACTGGAATCGCCCGTCAGCAGCCAGCACCTGATGCAGGTGCAGAACCGCTGCATGTGGTCACGAAGCCGACTCGAACAGCGGGAGATGCAGGGCGTTGAGGGATTGCGCGCGCTGGTCGTTGGGCATACACCCATTCGTCAGCCCGTCAGGCTTGGCAATGTGATTCATATCGACACGGCTGGCTGGAAGCCGGATGTGGGTCACTTCACCCTTTTGGATCTCGATTCGCTCGAAGCCGCGGCTTGACGGTTTTTTGTCAATTCAAGTATCACTCCCTTATACCGCTCGTCCTGGCATCAGCACGTTCACCCTCCTCGCACTTCAAATGCATACATCCACTCGCACGGTAGGCGCAAACCATGAACAGCAAAATTGCCGCTCTTACACTCGCGGGACTCCTGTCGGCCTGCTCGCTCTACTCGCTCGCGGCCGAGAAGGTCACGGAGGACGCTACAATTCCACCGAGTGCTCTTCCGGGCCTTAACCAAGGAGGTGAGTCCAACAAGGAAAAGGCTGACAAAAAGGGTGAGGAAGCTGCGGGGTCTAATTCTGGTGCGGAGTCGGCGGAGATGGAAAAAGATGCTGCTAGCTCGAGTGGCTCGGGCAATGAAGAAACTGAGCCGAAGCAGTAAGCGGTGAGCCCTGGGCCGCCGGTTGATTCGACCGGATTAATGGAGCGTCACAACCCTGCGACTTTCGCCAATCCTGATTCGGTCCAGTGCCCGGTTTAGCGAATCCAGGGCATCGAGGAGGGCTTTCGCCTCAACTTCCCGGCCTTCTCCCCAAAGGCGTTCTGCCATTTTGTTCAGGGCCTGGATTGAGCGCTCGATTTCAGCAGCAGTCGCTGCTTTGCTTTCCGGCTGTTTCTTCAGCATTGAGTAACCCTTCTGCCCGGCGGTGTTTGTCTTCAGTTGCTAGCTCAAGCGTTTCGGCCACTCAACACATTTGATCTGATCCGTTGAGCTTATAACGCCAACCACGGCTGTCTTTGCGCTCTGGTGCAGCTTATCGCGATCATACGCTGATAGATTGCTATGGCCCTCGAAGGCTCCCGGGACTGGAATAGTGACGAAGCACTTACCGTGGCGCCAGCGTCCAGCACCTCGAAAAGATACATGCTGCTCAGGTTCTTGCATTGCACCAGTCGGTCAGCTTCGGTCGTGGGCTTTGGCACCGCGTCGATCTGCTTCTCGAATTCAGTCTTTTGCTTTGGGGCACTGCTACAACCAAAGAGAAGCACCGCCAGCAAGAGACTCGCAATTTGAAGCGTGCCTACCTTCAATTCCATTTGATGCCCCAATTAGTCCTCGTTTGATGCCGGTCTAGCTTACACATTGCGCCCTTCTTGGCTTAGCTGGAGCGCGGCCGAAGCGCAATTTACGACCATTAAATCGCAACTACGACTCGGACAGCGTCGCATCTGCAAACTCCGCATGATTCTTCCTCATCCTGAAACGAGTGACCATTGCATTCATATTTACTTGGACCGAATCACGATCGTCGATGCGAGCATGTCGCCCAAGCGTTTCCGTGAGCCGAAAAAAATGAATACCCAGTCAAAAATACTCAGGAAAGGCGTCGTGATGTTTCGCATGAAAGATTGATAGAGATTACAGCTGAGGGAACTGCGCTCATCAATCACTGACATGCCCAACAACTTTTTGCCAAGGCTTTGCCCGTTCGGCATTGCATCGGAAAACAGGTAATACGCCACGCCTGAGCCGAGAGCGAGCGCGCCGACCACGGTAGACGGCAAGCCCACAAAATCGGCTGATCGCCCTACGAAGAAAAAGAAAAATACAGTGATTACGGAGTCAATCATTTGACCTCCCCACCGACGCCCCAGACCGGCCAGGTTCTTGGGCTTCTGATACTCGCCTTGGGTATTGCTTACTTCCATGCGCTGGCACTCCGTTGGTATATGGATTAGAGATATCGGCGCAGCCCAAACAATATTTAGCGCGCCCGACCGAAGCGCTTAAAAATATTGGGCCTGATTATCAAACCCGCCTGTACGCCCCCCCCGTCTGTGCTTGTCGCCAAGCAATTGCAGACTGGCAGGCTGTTCACCACCGCATGAAGTATTGAGTACCCCTCATCGGCAGGCACAGCGAGGAAAACCTTTTCCTCGAAAACATCGATGGTTATTTCGCCTGCCATAGCCCGACAGATGAACATCTCATCTCGGCAGCGTCAGAGCTGTCGTCTGCGGCGGTCGAAGATGGGCCGTGATCAACCGGATGCAGCCGCCCTCTTCGGAAACGAAACACAGATAAGGCTGACGGAAGCGATCGCAAAAGCCAAAGAGCCCATCTGGCCCTCCCCACCTTCTGCCGCCACGCGCGGCTTGTGGTGGTCATCCACGACCGGCGGCCGGCGACACTTCGCCTGAGCTAGCCCGGGAATGGCTGGACCCGTATACACCCGTAGAGGTACGAATAATTAGGGTCGTTCTTCTTCCAGCAGTTGAACTGATATGGCTTCTGGCATACGTCAGCAAAAACCTCACTCCACCATGGCCTCGTCTTGCAATTGCTTCTCCAGGCAAAAAAATTCTCACTCGGGGCAGGATTGGCTTTGGGGCTGGTACTATGCTCGGCGCCCAAGCAGGGGATTACTAATTAGACGGACCCGCGAACAGCAATGACCTCTCTATCAGAATCGCCACAGCCGGCGATTGATCAGCATTTCAGTCACCCAAAATACAGACCGGACATAGACGGCCTGCGCGCAATCGCAGTCTTGTCTGTAGTCGCATTTCATGCGTTCCCATCACTTATAAAGGGCGGATTTGTCGGCGTAGATGAATTCTTCGTCATTTCAGGATTTCTAATTTCCACCATTATTCTTGGCAATCTGGAAAACAACAAATTCAGCTTCATTAACTTTTATAGCCGTCGTATCAATCGAATTTTTCCGGCACTTTTGCTCGTATTAATATCAACCTTGATAGTCGGCTGGTTCGTACTGCTTGCCGATGAGTACACTCAACTTGGAAAACATATTGCTGGTGGATCTGCATTTATTTCAAACTTTGTCCTGCGTGGCGAGGCCGGCTACTTTGACAACAGTGCCGACACGAAGCCACTCATACACCTATGGTCACTTGGAATTGAAGAACAGTTTTATCTAATATGGCCTTTGATGATATGGGCGGCCTTCAAGACGAGATTAAACACACTGATCTTGATCATATTAGTAGGCTGCGCATCCCTAGCATTAAATATCATAAACATAACGGTTGATCCAGTAGCGACATTTTATTCACCACAAACCAGATTTTGGGAGCTTTTGATCGGTTCATTTCTGGCCTACGTAACCATGTACAAGAGCCAGCTATTCCCGAAATGGAGGGGAGTCAGTGGCCCTCGCATTAGAAATATTCAGTCGTTCATTGGTCTCGCGTGTCTTGTTTCAGCATTTACACTAACCACCAAGGGCGACCACTTTCCGGGATGGTGGGCACTACTGCCTACGACAGGTGCAGCACTGATCATTGCCGCCGGCCCATTCACATCGTTCAATAGAATAGTACTCTCCAATAAAATTTTAGTTTGGCTCGGGCTTATCAGTTTTCCATTGTATCTTTGGCATTGGCCGCTCCTGTCATTTGTTCACATAATTGAAGGTGGCGTTGAAAAACCTGCTACTCGAATGCTAGCAGTTTCGGTTGCTGTGCTGCTGGCCTGGTTAACGTATAAATACATCGAACAGCCATTGCGTCATGGAGGCAAGGGAAACATAAAAACCATCATCCTTACCGGGCTCATGCTAATTACCGGCCTCACTGGATATATTACATACGCTAACGATGGCTTCAAATTCCGCTTAAGCGACCGTGCAGAATTTTCTGATTATTTTGAAAACTCCTTGCCGGAACGAAAGTACTTCACAACGCTGAATATAAAAGAAAATTTTCGTGTCGACTGCGAATTTTATGATGCGGCGGCGTACCTCAATGGCGAGTCCACTAATGCCCCTGTTAAAGAAATAAACAAAAGCTGTTACCAAAAACAAAATCCCGATAGCAAATCACTATTCATTTGGGGTGACTCGCACGCCCAACAACTTTACTCTGGCTTAAAGAAAGAACTTCCTAAAAACTGGGAAATACTACAAGTCGCCAGTTCGGGTTGCCCTGCGTCTCCTGATGAATCTGCACCCTCAAAAACCGATTATTGTGCCCAATCAAACTGGTTTGCTGTTGAGCAAATAAAATCAGTTATTCCAGATGTAGTTATAGTAGGCCAAAATGCAAATCACGCCCCCGAGACGCTACGACGTATTTTCGATTTACTCAAAAAAACAGGAGTAAAACGAGTCATTTTCACCGGACCAACGCCTCACTGGGCCACTGAACTCCCTAAAACCATAGTTAAATCCCTGTGGGTAAAAACCCCTCGATTTACACTGATTGGATTAGATCATTCAGTTCTTGAAAAGAATAACTCATTAAAAAACAACCAAATTCCTTCGGGAGCAATTTTCGCGGACATAATAAGCATTTTTTGCAATGAAAATGGTTGCATGACCTATTTGGGTGATGATATCAAAACAGGCATCACGAGTTGGGACTATGGACACTTAACTCCGGTGGCATCTGACTTCCTTGCAAAAAAACTTCTAGTGAAATTGGTGACCGGCGACTAATCGAGACTAAACAACATCTCTCTTCTATAAACAATCATCCAGCACCTCAGGGTGCTGGTGACTTGGGTAGTAGAAAATCGAATAGAACAATGGGGAGGGGGATAGTTGTTCACGACGATTCGCTCGGAATCAAATCAATTAAGGATTTGAGCGACATCCAGATTTTCCGCGAGGAAGACTTTGGCGTTTCAACTGGATTGACTAACACCGAGGTCACTTCGGGGCTTATGAGTTGAGATAGCGCTCATCAGAAGCTTCGGATGCTCATCACCTGAGAATCGCCCCAGCGATCATGCCGATGTTCAAGGTCAACACCGGTTGCCGGGAACAGGAGGGGGCAGACTTCAAGAGGATGGGAATCCAACCATGATGCACCGGATGAACGAATTGGCCTGGAAGATATCTCTTCAGCCACATGTGCGCTGGTCAATCGACCATCTCCTTGCAAGGCCGCGAGCATTCCTCGATCAAAGCTATCGAGCTTTATCGTGGATTTCAATAATTTGGCATGCACAAGCCTTCTATAAAGCTCTATCGGCATAAACTGCCAAAACAACGCCAGTATTGGGTTGAATACGCAACCACCTGCCCTCCCCCTTGGACCTAGAATTTATCTCCCTCATCTGTCACTGAGCTGCTCCAGAATGGAAGATAAAGCGCTGTATCTATTAGCCCTCTCTATGATCTTTTTAATGCCCGGTCCGGACATGATCCTGCTACTGCAAACCGGAGCGAAACAAGGCCGGACTGCCGCAATGGCAACGGCACTCGGCCTTGCCCTCGCTCGAGCCTGCCACGTCACATTGACCGCATTGGGGTTGGCGACGATGTTCAAAGCTCTACCTTGGACGTTTGATATCGTTAAATATGCAGGCGCTGCTTATTTGCTCTGGATAGGGTTACACATGTTCAAAAGTCGCCCGCAAAGCTCACCAGCAGTTCTTGAGAAACCCGTTGCATCGTCTTCTATGAAGGTGGCTTTCCGGCGAGGTCTTTTGACCAACCTGCTCAATCCGAAAGCGCTACTGTTCAGCTCGATATTGCTACCGCAATTCATCGAGCCCAGCCGTTCTTCGGTATGGGAGCAATTTGCAGTGTTAGGCATCGTTCTCGTGATTACAGGGCTTGTATTCGACAGCATTTTTGCAACCGCCAGCGCCTGGGTAGGCCGATGGCTGAATCGAAGCGTGCTGGCGCAACGCATTCAGCAATGGCTATTCGGTACGCTGCTCATCGGGTTTTCCGTGCGACTGGCATTGGTGCAACAAGCCTAGGGCTTAATCATCAAAGCGCTTTCATATGACTACTGCGGTACCGGCAGCTTCGCTTTGTTCAACGCCACCGCGGTGTGGCCTGCTACACAGAAATCACCACCATGATTACGGGTGATTCTCTGATGAATCATCGATTCGAACTCGATCGGCGCCCCGAATAATACTGAAGTATGAGACCCACATATAAAGTGACTATCGGCTACACACCTATGCACGACTGATTATTTCTCTCTGGAAAGTTACTCTATTTTCAAAGGTTCCAGAGGACTTCATCATGAACAAGCTACTGATGAAAACAATTGGCATTGTCTCCTCCCTGGGTTCGATCTATTTGAACTCGGCAGCCGTCAATATGGAATGTGGATCAAGCGTGAATGACCCGTTTTTTGAAAATGGATCCCCTGCCTGCAACGCCAATAGTGCGCCAACACCATTGGAAGCACACTCAAAGCATGCAGCCTTCATAGTCCGCGACGCTGATCGCCTGAGCGCAGGATCGCACCTTGTAAGCCCGCGCAAGTTTTATGTTCATCACGGCATCTACCTTGGCGATGGCAAGGTCGCTCATTACTCTGGATTGAGCGCATCGCTGCAAGCCGGCCCGATTGAAATCACTGACCTGGATCGCTTCGGCAACGGCAGTGCCATTTGGGTGCATGAGGAACAATGCGCCTTTTCCAGCGACGAGATCATTGTACGGGCCCTGTCGAGAGTCGGAGAATCACAGTACAAAATCCTGTCAAACAACTGCGAACACTTTTGCAATTGGTGCATCAACGGCAATAGCTACAGCGCACAAGTTGCCGAGTATCTCCATCGCCCTTTCAGCCTGGTGCGCATGATCTTCTCGTCGAGGACGGGTTTGATTGCTTAGTCTCTGTCGTACGCTTCCCCAACTTTACGTTAACTGTATTCACGTATAGGAATACGAGTACGACGTCGTATGTCGGTACGAACCAACACGCTGCGCTATCCGATATGGGTTTTGCTTGCTGCATTTTCACCATGGGTGTTCACTGCAATCACCCGTGATGAATTGCATTTCCAGCAGGCCTATTGATTGATATGAAAATCTCAATTGAACCGACGGTAGCTGTAGAAAATCCCGAGCACCCTGCCCCTCATACGCTCCTCCAGAGATTTGGCGCTGCTACGCTTGCAGGCGCCATCTTCATCATCGACACACTCACGTCCATCCATATCGCCATAGCGGTGCTCTACGTCGCCGTGATTCTGATGTCGGTGAACCTGTTTTCCCGTAAAGGTGTGATTGGCGTTTCGCTCTCTTGCTTTGGATTGACGTTGGCCGCTTTTTTTCTTTCCCATGGCAGCGACTTCAATAGCTCCGCGTTCGCCCGTTGCCTGGTCAGCCTGTCCGCGATCGGTATCACCACCTTACTGGCACTGAAAAACAAAGCAGCCAATGACGAGTTGCAGGAGCAGGTGCGGATGCTCGCGCAAACCCACGACGCCATCATCGTTCGAGACATGAATGGCATCATCACTACGTGGAGCCCAGGTGCCGAAGCCTTGTATGGCTGGTCCAGGGCGCAAGCCATCGGTCAGGACTTTCGAACACTTCTGCGGCCTCAACTGACGCTCACCTGGGAAAAGGTGATGAACTCGCTGATAGAAACCGGCCGATGGGAAGGCGAGGTTGTGGAACACCGATGCGACGGAACGGCTGTGACAGTTGTCAGTCGTTGCTCTCTGTCACGGGACGAGAGCAATCAGCCAAAAGCAGTTTTGGCCACCCACAACGACATCACCGAGCAAAAAAGGGCCATCAATGCCCTGCGGCGCAGCGAAGCATTTCTGGCCGGTGCTCAATGGCTGAGTCAGACCGGAAGCATTGGTCTGAAAATCCCAAGCGGCGAGATGTATTGGTCCGACGAGGCCCGGCGGATATTCGAATTCGGCGACGACGAGGAACCGCTGCTGTCCAGCGTCCTGAAAAAAACCCATCCGGATGATCTGGATCTGGTCAAAGCGTCGATCAAGCATGCTTACCAGAAAGAGCCTCACATCAAAGTGGAGTATCGGCTGTTGATGGCCGACGGGCGAATCAAGCATGTGCAAATGCTCGCTCATCCCGTTCAGGATGCCACGGGGAATTTTGAATACATCGGGGCGCTGATGGATGTCACGGACGCAAAAATGGCGGAGGAAGCACTGCATCGTTCGCAAACCGAACTGGCTCACGTGACCCGGATTACTACGCTGGGTGAACTGGCCGCATCGATCGCCCATGAGGTCAACCAGCCCCTGGCCGCCGTGACCACCAATGGCACGGCCGGTTTGCGCTGGTTGAATCGCGAGGAGCCAAACATCGACGAAGTGCGCAGTGCGATGGAGCGGATGATGAGCGAGACCCATCGAGCGAGCGAGGTGATTCGGCGTATCCGGGCCATGTCACGCAAGACCGATCCTCAAAGCGTCCCGGTTGATCTCCAGGAGGTCATAGAAGAGTCATTGGCGCTGGTCGATAGGGAGGTCAGACGGAACAAAATTGTGCTAGACCATCAATACGATACCGAGGCAGCCAAGATTATTGGTGACCGCGTCCAACTCCAGCAGGTCATCATCAATCTGATCATGAATGGTGTGCAGGCAATGGCCAATACCAAAGGTAAACATCGCACGCTCCATGTAAGCCTTCGACGTTCTGATGCAGGCGAAGTGTGTGTTGATATCAAAGACAGCGGCCCCGGTATTTCGCCGCAAAGCATGCCCAAACTCTTCAATGCTTTCTACACCACCAAACCCGACGGAATGGGAATGGGATTATCCATTTGTCGATCGATCATTGATGCCCATGGCGGCCGTATATGGGCAACGAGTGAAGCAGGGGAAGGCGCGACATTCCACTTGTCCTTCCCCTCCAGCAATGAGGAATCTGCGTGAACGAAGATATTTCTTCCATGGATAAGGGGTCCATGGACAAGGGCCCTGTTGTCTTTGTGATAGATGACGAGGCCCCCATGCGCGAAGCGCTCAGTAGTCTCTTTCGTTCGGTCGGGCTTCAAGTGCAGACCTTTGCCTCGCCGACAGAGTTTCTGCAACTGCCCGATCCCGATGCGCCCAGCTGTCTGGTCCTCGATGTTCGGCTCCAAGGCGCCAGTGGCCTGGAGTTCCAGCATCAGTTAGTGGAATCGAAGATCGCATTGCCCATCATCTTTATCTCGGGTCATGGCGACATCGCCATGTCAGTCAAGGCGATGAAAGCCGGGGCCGTGGATTTTTTGGTCAAACCGTTCCGCGACCAGGATTTGCTGGATGCCGTCGCCGCTGCGCACCACAGGGATGCCAAGCGCCGGGAAATCGACCAGCAGGACGCCGAAATGCGCAACTGCTACCAGACGCTGACAGCCCGTGAGCGAGAAGTCATGGCCCACGCAGCCAAGGGTCTGATGAATAAACAGATTGCGGGAGAACTGAATCTGAGTGAAATCACCGTCAAAATCCATCGCGGGCATGTGATGAAAAAAATGCACGCAAAGTCGTTTGCAGACCTGGTTCGAATGGCACAAGCCCTGGGGATCGGATCAAAACGCTGAGCAACACATACGTGTGTATGATTTCTTTTAAGGCTATTGGCAAATAGAGTGGAATGGGCGCGATAGCTTTTCAGCTGTTTCGAATCCATTGATGCCGCGCCAGGATCTGCACAATGAATAAAGTCCCTGTAATTTCCATTGTCGACGATGACGAATCTGGCCGAATCGCACTTAGCAGCCTGGTGCGCTCGATGGGCTGTGAACCCAGTCTTTTTTCCTGTGCCGAAGATTTTCTCGCCTGCGCCAAAAGCTACGGCACGGACTGCCTGATCTCGGACATTCAAATGCCGGGCATGACTGGCCTCGATCTGCAATCGGAACTCCTTAGTAAAGGGCACGACATCCCCATTATTTTCATCACCGCCTACCCGGAGGAGTCGGTTCGCAAACGTGCAACATCTGCGGGAGCGATCTGCTTTCTCAGCAAACCATTTGACGGACAAGTGATGATTGACTGTATTGAGCAAATCCTGAGAAATAGAGAGGCAGGCTTTATCGTAAACTGACAACCGCGATGCGCCCTGTCAAACCCCACGGCTCAACTAAAAATACTGATTATCTCTATTCTGCCGCCACCCACCCTGCTTAACTAACACACCTATACTCAAGTATTAGCCCCTACCACTTATACCTTAGACAGGTGAAACCTACGTAGAAGTGCTAATTAAGTCTTCATCATTCACACTACAACCAAGCCAACGAAAGCGGCACTTCAATTAAATACCGGCCTTCAAAGCCGAGTAATTTAGTTGATTACTACCGTCCGCTTAGAGGCTCATAGGCAACGAGTCAGATGTCCATTGAACATCGCTCTTGCGCACTGAAGCACAATGGCGGGCCGCAGCCCTTTTGGTGATGACGATGAACAGAAACGATCTGCGCAAAATCGACTTCAGTCTTTTGATCGTTTTCGAAACGCTGATGCACGAACGAAATCTTACCCGTGCCGGTGAGAAATTGTTTCTCTGCCAATCGGCGATCAGTGCCTCCTTGAATCGACTGCGTCAGTTTTTCGATGACCCGCTGTTCATACGCATGGGTAGAAGCATGGAGCCGACGAGCAGAGCATTTGAAATACAACTCACCTTGACCCCTGCCCTGGACACCATGGCGGCTGCGCTGAGCAACATGAATGAATTCGATCCCCTGACCAGTAGCAGCGTGTTCAGAATTGGTCTTTCGGATGATATTGAATACTCGTTGCTGCCTGGCCTGCTGCGCCACCTGCGTATGGAAGCGCCTCAAGTCAGTTTTGTCGTGCGTCGTACCGACCACTCATTGCTGGCCAATCAGCTGGCGACAGGCGAGGTGTCACTGGGCGTATGCCATTGCCGCGAACTCCCCGCCAATGCCAAACGAAAATTCCTGCGCAGCATCCGCCACACGGTTTTAAGCGCCAACACCATGGCGGGTCCTCTGGATCTCAACGAGTACTGTAATCGCCCACACGTCTCTGTTTCGGTCAACGGCGAAGCATCCGATTACATTGACCGAGCATTGGGATCCCTGGGGCGGCAACGTCAGATCGTCCTGGCTGTTCCGCAATATAGCGCGCTTAAATCACTGCTTGAGGACACGCAGATGTTGGCCGTAGTACCCGATTACGTCGCCAAGGCCATGACACGGCAAGGTGGTTTACGTGCCGACCCCGTTCCGATGTCGCTTCCAGACCTTGATCTATCCATGTCGTGGAGCGCCACGCTGGACAATGACCCAGGCGAACGCTGGCTTCGTTCGCGCTTCAGTCATTACCTGAGCGAAAAAAGTGCAACATTGCTCGAAATAAGTGCAAAAAAAGAAGCAGCTTAAAAATTCCGGCAATAATTCAGGCTAACACAGTCTAATTATTTCAATTATTGATGAACAAAGGCACGACCTGTCCCTCAGTCAAAAAACTGAGAACATGAAAGTTAAACAGTATTAGATTTATCCCACATAACAAACAGGTCATTACTCCCTCTGATTCTTAGACGATAGTGAGCACGACCTCTAGAATTGATCTCCGCAATTTCACCCAGACACTTAACACCGGAACTTGGACATGAAAGCACTCATCGAAGGTTTCATCAAGTTTCAAAAAGAAGTGTTCCCGCAGCGAACGGACCTTTTCAAATATCTCGCCACTACCCAAAATCCAGAAACGTTATTCATCACCTGCTCCGACAGTAGAGTCATTCCGGAGTTACTCACACAGCAAGAGCCCGGAGAGCTATTCGTTATACGCAACGCTGGAAACATAGTTCCATCCTATGGGCCGCAGCCGGGTGGTGTTACCGCTTCTGTCGAGTATGCCGTTGCGGTACTCGAGGTCCATGACATCGTCATTTGTGGTCACTCGGATTGCGGTGCAATGACGGCGGTTTCCAGTGGCAAATCATTGAATCATTTACCCGCAGTGGCGGCCTGGATGAGCTATGCGGAGTCGGCCAAGGTAATAAACGCGACTCGTGCCCACGCATCCGACAAAGAACGTGTCAGCTCAATGGTTCGGGAAAATGTAATCGCTCAGCTCTCCAACCTGAAAACCCACCCCAGCGTCAGATTGGCTCTGGAACAGAAAAAGCTGAATCTGCATGGTTGGGTCTATGACATCGAAACAGGGTCCATCGTCGCGCTCGATGGCAGAACCAACACATTCGTTCCATTGGCGGAATTTCCAGAAACAACGGCATAGGGCTCACCTGCTCCCTAAGCACATTGCCTGCTTGACCACGATGTCCCCACACGTTCGGAGTGAAAATCATGGCTGAAGCTGAAACCCGTCCCCCACTGCCCCCTTTCGATCGCGAATCGGCAATTCTCAAAGTCAGGCTTGCCGAGGACGGCTGGAACAGCCGCGATGCAGAAAAAGTCTCACTCGCCTACACACCCGATACCCGGTGGCGCAATCGCGTCGACTTCGCGGTAAACCGAGCCGAGGCCGCAGCATTCTTGACACGCAAATGGAACAAAGAACTGGACTATCGACTGATCAAAGAGCTGTGGGCTTTTACCGATAACCGCATCGCTGTGCGTTACGCCTACGAATGGCACGACGACTCAGGTAACTGGTATCGCTCTTACGGAAACGAGAATTGGGAGTTTGCTGAAAACGGACTGATGGCTCATCGGTTTGCCTGCGTCAATGACATGCCAATCAAAGAGTCGGAGCGAAAATTTCGCTGGCCGTTAGGCCGTCGCCCTGACGATCATCCAGGTCTTTCTGATTTAGGCCTGTAACAACCAGCGTTCGACAGACGATGTAGCGAAACGAGGAACTGAAGATGGTCAAGATTCTGGTTCTCTATCATTCGATGTACGGCCATATCGAAACGATGGCGCAGCATGTAGCTCAAGGTGCCAGCAGCGTCCCGGGGGTTGAAGTCACGGTAAAGCGTGTTCCTGAAACCATGGATCCTGAGGCATTCAAAGCGGCACATGGCAAGACTGACCAGGCGGCTCCCGTAGCCAACCCTGCCGAGTTATCTGGTTACGACGCCATCATCTTTGGCACGCCGACGCGCTTTGGCAATATGTCAGGACAGATGCGCAACTTCCTCGATCAGACCGGCGGCCTGTGGGCTAGCGGAGCACTGGTTGGCAAGGTCGCCAGTGTCTTTACATCAACGGGTACTGGCGGTGGCCAAGAGATGACCATCACCTCGACGTGGACGACACTTGCTCATCACGGCATGGTCATTGTGCCTATCGGATATTCCGATCCAGCCTTGTTCGATGTATCGCAACCAGGCGGCGGTACCCCCTATGGGGCATCCACCATTGCGGGCGCTGACGGCTCCCGCCAACCGGACCCGCGTGAATTAGGTATTGCTCGCCACCAAGGGCAATACGTCGCAAAAATTGCAGCGAAACTCAAGGAATAGCTCTTTCCCCTATGGCTCCCAGGCTCCCACATAGAGGTGCCTGTTGGCTGAGGTGATTGCTAGCCAGTGCCACAGCAATACCCGTGTTGTTTGACGTTCAAGAAAGGTTAGGGAGCGATGTATGTCAGTCGCTCATGATGATCAACATGGTAGGTACCGGGTGCTTGCCATTTGGAGGCAGCATGAAAAACCTAAGTGTTTTAACCGTTATTGTCGGACTTTCACTGTTCAGCGCAGGTACAACGCGAGCCGACGAGGTCCTCTCACAAACCGGCGACACCACAGCGGGCGCCGCCTTTGGTGCAGGAACTGGAGTATTAGTTGGAGGTGCAGTCGGCGGACCTTTAGGAGCGTTGATCGGAGCAGGATTAGGATTGTTGGGAGGACGTGAGGTCCAGACAGCAAGCGGTTTGGAGGAGCGCGCGTACACCGTTCGGAGTAGTACAGGCGAAGAGCAAGTAGTGCGCTCGCCACGCGAAGAGTTCGCCATCGGCCAACAGGTAAGTGTCAAAGGCAGACGACTGCATGCCGTTACGCCCTAAAATTTACGGCTGTGGAAGTAGATTACGACAGCCCCTGACTTATACCTCTGCGACTTACACAAAGCTTCGCCTCGTCGGCCAGATCGAGGCGAAAGCTTCACCTTCCCCACCGCAGCACCAATAGCCTCGCCAATGCCTCTGGCAGATCGCTTAGCCAATCCCTGAAAGGCCGGACCGTTATCGATTCAAGATCATGCTCATGAGATTGCGTGGTCCAGACCACATCGTAACGAGCGAGAATCTCAATCATGTCGCTGCGCTGATAAGTCTTTTGAAGGGCGGCCACCGCAAGCTCTCGAAAGGCTTGTTCGACCGCACCAGGCCATAACACCGCACCGACAGTGCTTGCCACAGTTCCGTACTGATGGAGGCGGTGAGCGACCCCGGGGTCGAGTTTTATAGCCTCGCCTTCCTGCAGTAACGCGATTCGCTGTCGACCGGCACGAATATCCAGTTCGCCCTTAAGCGCCACCACCAGTTTGGTTTCCTGACGATGCATCAACGGCAGGTTGTGAGCATGTAAGGGCAATACAAACCGCATCGCCGTCCCCGCCCCTCCAATGCTTGCCTGAGCCACGTCAATCCACACCGGAAAGCCGTTGGGGATCAACAGCAGCGCCTCTGAGTTTTCAACGTTCATGAATGCTCCGACCTGCATCTATAGGAACGACTTATGCGCAGGATTGGATATCGGTCTTGGACGCTATCGAGCAAACCGCAGAAGATTGCTTCACACCCAAGCAACACAAACCTGGCAACCGCCA